>DATBBS010000234.1:0-2300 GCA_036270895.1 Xanthobacteraceae bacterium | reverse complement strand
TATATCGCGCTCTGCTATGCGTCGCTCGCCATGGCGGGCCAGATCGGCCATCTGCGCGGCGCCACGCGGCGGCTCGCCGCCGAGCTCGATCGCCAGATCCTGCCCGACGGCGGCCATATCAGCCGCAATCCGGGCGCGCTGTTGGAACTGCTGCTCGACCTTCTGCCGCTCGCGCAGGCCTTCACGGCACGCAACGTCGCGCCGCCGCCGGCGCTCAGCAACGCGATCGACCGCATGATGCCGATGCTGCGCTTCTTCCGCCACGGCGACGGCGCCTTCGGGCTGTTCAACGGCATGGGTCCGACCTCGCCCGAGATGATCGCCACCATCCTGGCCTATGACGATGCGCGCGGCGAGCCGGTCGAGAACGCGCCCCATTCGGGCTACCAGCGCGTGCAGGCCGCCGGCACGGTGCTGCTGATGGATTCCGGCGGCCCGCCGCCGGTGAGCGTGTCGTCCGACGCCCATGCGGGCTGCCTGGCGCTGGAGATCTCGGCGGGGCACCAGCGTATCGTGATCAATTGCGGCCTGCCGGCCACCGCGCGCGAGAACTGGCGCCAGGTCGCGCGCTCGACCGCCGCCCATTCGACCGTCACTTTCAATGACGCGTCGTCATCCCAGTTTCTCGAAGCCGGACCGTTCCGCCGCCTGTTCGGCACGCCGATCACCTCCGGGCCGACCCATGTGCCGGTGACCCGCGAGACGCGGGATGACGGCGCCGTCCTGCTGCGCGTCGCCCATGACGGCTATGCCAAGCGCTTCGGCATCGTCCATCACCGGGTGGTCGAGATCGCGGCCGACGGCAAGCGGATCGACGGCGAGGATCTGTTCATGCCGCCCGACAACAGGCTGCGGCCGGGCGACGCGCCCGACGCCTTCGCGGTGCGCTTCCACCTCCATCCGGGCGTCAAGGCGACTCGCCCGCCCGACGGGCACGGCGTCACGCTGGTCCTCCCCAACAAGGACGTGTGGAACTTCGAGTCCCACGAGGACCACCTGGAGATCGAGGAAAGCGTCTATCTGGGCGGCCAGGACGGACCGCGCCGCACCGTCCAGATCGTGATCGCCGGCAACGCCCGCAAGATCGGCCGCGTGCACTGGACCCTGCGCCAAGGCCCCGGGACCGACGCCGGCCGCTGACACTTGTGGCGCGCATCCGCGTCTTCTAAACACGGGGCGCGCAAGACGTGGATGGCCGGGACAAGCCCGGCCATGACGGGCGCAATACCGGCCCCAATGACCGACCACTTACGCCGCATCGAACGCGCTCTGCTCTCGGTCTCCGACAAGACCGGCCTGGTGGCGTTCGCGCGTGCCCTCAGTGAGCGCGGGATCGAGCTCGTCTCGACTGGCGGCACCGCCAAGGCGCTGGCCGAGGCCGGCCTCGCGGTGATCGACGTCGCGCAGCTCACCGGCTCGCCCGAGATGATGGACGGCCGGGTCAAGACCCTGCATCCGAAAGTCCATGGCGGCTTGCTGGGAATCCGCGGCAATGCCGAGCATACCCGCGCCATGCAACAGCACGGCATCCGGCCGATCGACCTCCTGGTGGTGAGTCTCTATCCGTTCGAGCAGACGGTCGCGCGTGGCGCGCCGTTCGACGACTGCGTCGAGAATATCGACATCGGCGGGCCAGCGATGATCCGCGCGGCGGCCAAGAACCACGCCGATGTCGCGGTGGTGGTCGAGCCCGCCGATTACGCGGCCGTGCTGGCGGAGCTCCAGGCCCACGATGGCGCCACCACGTTGGGGTTGCGCAAGAAGCTCGCCGCCAAGGCCTATGGGCGCACCGCGGCCTATGATGCGGCGATCGCGAACTGGTTCGCCGCCGAGCTCGCCGATCCGGCGCCGGATTTTCGCGCGCTCGGCGGACGGCTGGTGGAAGCGCTGCGCTACGGCGAGAACCCGCACCAGTCGGCGGCCTTCTACCGCACGCCGGAGGCGCGCGCGGGCGTCGCCACCGCCCGCCAGGTGCAGGGCAAGCAGCTCTCCTACAACAACATCAACGACACCGACGCGGCCTATGAATGCGTGGCCGAGTTCGATCCGGCCCGCACCGCCGCCTGCGCGATCATCAAGCACGCCAATCCGTGCGGCGTGGCGGAGGGCGACAGCCTGATCGACGCCTACCGCAAGGCGCTCGCCTGCGACTCCACCTCGGCGTTCGGCGGCATCGTGGCGCTCAACCGCACGCTCGATGCCGACGCGGCGCGCGCCATCACGGAGATCTTCACCGAGGTCATCATCGCGCCGGACGCGACCGCGGAGGCGATCGCGATCGTGGGCGCCAAGAAGAATCT
>DATBBS010000233.1:0-9317 GCA_036270895.1 Xanthobacteraceae bacterium | reverse complement strand
GCGACCGCGACCGTCATCTGCGCCATCACGGTCGCGCCGCCGCGTCCGATCAGGCTGCGGTCGGCGAGAAACACCTGCGCGCCCGCGCGCGCCGCCTCGATCGCCGCATACATGCCGGCGCCGCCCGATCCGATGACCAGGACATCCGTTTCCACATGTATGGGTTCGGGGCTCACGCGCATCCTCGCATCACGGCCGAACCGATACACCGTTCCGGCCGCCGCGCAAACAGCAGGGCGTTTTTCCGGCGCTGCTGGGGTTCCGGGCCGAGGGTATCGCCGCCCGCCTGAACGAAGCAAGATTGCGTTTTATGATTCAGCCCGCGACGCCCGCTCCACGCTCGATCGGAATCGCACCGCGTCTGACCTCGCGATCGATCAGAACACACCGAACATGACTCTTGCGCACGCGAATATCGCGGTATAGGAGAAAATCCATAGTCGGAATTGCGCGCCGATCTCGGGCCTGCCCGAGATCGGTTTTTTAATGCGCAGGTCGGGTAAACCCGACCGCGTGCCCAAAGCGCCGGGCGTTTGCTTGAGCGCATGACGAAGCGCATGGGCCGCCCTCGGGCGGTCTTTTTGTTTGGAGGATCGCCGATGCCCAACGGCCTTCATGCAGGCGGGTGCGCCCATGACGGACCAACAGGCCTTGTAGATTCGTTGTTGTTTACAACAGATGCGACCCGGCGGCGGCCGCCGGCATGCTCAGGCCCACGGCCCTGATCCACCAAATCTCACCCCCCAACCCCCAAGCAAGGGAGACAGCGCTTTCACCGTATCGCCATTCTGGTGCGCGCCATCAAGGCGAAGACATCATGGTCGGCACCAAGGATCTGCTCAATCCGGAATGGGAGCCGATCGACGCGGCGCGCTATATCCGCGACGTGCGCGTGACGACCATCAGTCCCGGCTCGGTGACCGGGCACGCGTCCGCGGGCGGCGGGTTTCCCGCCGACGTCGATTTCCTCAACCGGGAAATCTCCGGCTTTCTCGATCTCGTGACCGAACGGGGGAAAAAGATTCAATAAGGCCAGCTTGCCGGCCAGCGACGTCGACCCGGAACGGATTCACCATATTTTCATCGCGGGCGCGATCACGTGGCTGTTGCGTCCCGCCGCGACGGCCGCGTGGAAATTCAGCATTGCGTCTGTGCGGAGCCATTTGCGTCGCAACGGCGCGAAACACCTATTGGGATGCGGCTTGGCGCTCTTGGACGGCCGCTCTCGATGATTCTGAATGGTCATTCAGGAATTAAATCGGTAAAGCGCGGAACGGCATCGGGGGCTGTGCGTTTTCACGCGGGAGAGGAATCATCAAGGAGAGTATTCAATGCGCAAGATCGTTCTCACGCTGGCGGCGCTTGCCGCCGTCGGATTCGTGGTGCCGATGACCACGTCGGCCAAGGCCGAGGACACCAAGGTCGTCATCAAGCGTGGCGGCGAGCACCGTCATATGGACCGCGGCTATCATCGCGGTTGGGAACATGCTCACAACAAGAAGGTCGTCATCATCAAGCACGGCCGGCGTCATCACGACTAAGCAACCGTTCATCGGATAAAGCCCGGCGCTCGTTATCGCGCCGGGCTTTTTATTGTTGGGTCATTGCTCGGCGAGCGAAATCGGAGGCCGACGTCCCGCCGGGCCGGAGGCTCTCCACATTGGCCCTCAGGGCTTCTCGCTCAGCCGCCTGATCTCGGACTCCAGCGCCGCGATGCGCTCGTCGCGCTTTGCGAGCGCGGCCGCGACATCGGCGGCCTCGAAGCGCTGCGGAATGTGCTGCGAGCAGTTCGTACTCCACGCCGAGACTTTGAACAGGATCAATTGCTCGGGGCGCGCCTTGTAGCCATCCGGCATCAGCCGCGCCACGAGCGCGTCGTCGCCTTCGACGACCCGCGCCTCGCCCCAGATCTTGACGCGCTGGCGTTGTGTGTAATCGATCAGGAACAGATGGGCCTTCGGGTTGTCGGCGAGATTGCCCTGCGTGATGTATTGCCGGTTTCCCGCGAAGTCGGCAAAGCCGATCGTCGCGTCATCGAGTACATGCAGGAAGCCGGCGGGTCCGCCCCGATGCTGAATATAGGGGTGTCCCTCGGCATTGACGGTGGCGAGAAAGACGCTGGTCTGCGCCGCGATGAAGCCGGCGAGGTCGGGTGTGATGCGGGTCTGCCAGCCGCCTTTTTGCTCCATGCGCGCATAGGAGGCGCGTGAGCCCTTGCGGGCCTGCACCGCCTTGACGGTCGGCGTGAAGGCAACGTCGCTTGAATAGGCGTCGGCCGTGCTCATGGCGCCTCAGAGTCCAAGGTCGCTCAATGACGGATGATCGTCGGGGCGGCGGCCGAGCGGCCAGTGATATTTCCGCTCGCTCTCCTTGATCGGAAGGTCGTTGATGCTGGCGATGCGCAGGCGCATCAGCCCTTGCGCGTCGAATTCCCAGTTCTCGTTGCCGTAGCTGCGGAACCAGTTGCCGCCATCGTCGTGCCATTCATAGGCGAAGCGCACCGCGATGCGGTTCTCGCGGAATGCCCAGATTTCCTTGATCAGCCGATAGTCGAGCTCGCGGGCCCACTTCCGTGTCAGGAAGGCCTCGATCTCGGCGCGGCCGTGCAGGAATTCCGCGCGGTTGCGCCAGCGGCTGTCGACCGTATAGGCGAGCGCAACGCGCGCCGGATCGCGCGTGTTCCACGCATCCTCAGCCATGCGCGCCTTCTGGGCGGCGGTCTCGGCGGTGAACGGAGGAAGCGGCGGGCGGCTCTGGGTGGGCGCGGTCATCAACGAAATCCTCGCTTAGGGCTTCGGCCGGCCCGTCGCCGGGGCCACGTCAGCCAGCGCCCAAAATATACGGCTTCCATAATTTGTGAGTAGATCGTATTATTAAGATACATCCTCCCAAAATATGGAAGCGAGATGGACCGGCTGGAATCGATGGCGACCTTGTTGGCGGCGGTCGAAGCCGGCAGCCTGTCGGGCGCGTCGCGCAAATTGCGGATGCCGCTCGCCACCGTCAGCCGCAAAGTGTCCGAGCTCGAAACGCACCTGCGGGTGCGGCTGCTCAACCGGTCGGGCCGGCGCCTGACGCTCACCGATGCGGGCCGCTCCTATGTGGCGGCGTGCAAGCGCATCCTCGAGGACATCGGCGCGGCCGAGCGCGCCGCGGCAGGCGAGTACAGCGCGCCACGCGGCGAGCTGATCATGACGGCGCCGATCGTGTTCGGCCGCCTGCATGTGCTCCCCGTCGTGATCGCCTTTCTTGAAGCCTATCCGGAGATCGACGTGCGGCTCGCGCTCGCCGACCACGTCATCAACCTGCTCGAGGACCACGTTGATGTGGCGTTGCGCATCGGCGAGCTGCCGGACAGCAGCCTCGTTGCAACCCGCGTCGGCGCCATCCGCCGCGTGGTATGCGCGAGCCCGCGCTATTTCGCCGAGCGCGGCACGCCGAAAATCCCCGGCGATCTCGCCGCCCATGACTGCATCACCTTCGGCGGGCTGACATCCGCGCAGGAATGGATCTTCCCGGTCGGCAAATCCGCCAAGCCGGTCGCGATCCATTCCCGGCTCGTCGTCAACACGGCGGAAGCCGCCGTCGACGCCGCCGTCGCGTCGATCGGAATCACGCGCGTGCTGTCCTACCAGGCGGCGGCCGCCTTGCGCGCCGGCACGCTGAGGCTCGCGCTGCGCGCCTTCGAGGCGGCGCCGTCGCCAGTGAGCCTCGTGCATGCGGGGCAGCCGCTGCTGCCGCTGAAGCTGCGCGCCTTCCTCGACTTCGCGACGCCGCGCCTCAAGGCGAGGATCGCGCAGGTCGCGGAGTAGGGGAGTCTGCCCGCTTCACGCCGGCAGCGGCTTGCCCTTCGTCTCCGGCAGGAACGGGGCCGACGCCAGGCTGATGATATAGATCAGCGAGATCGCCATGGCGGCGCGGCCGAAGCCGCCGAAATTGCTGATCAGGGTGCCGGCGATCAGCGGCCCCACCCAGGCGATCAGCCGCGGCATGTTGAACACGAAGCCCGCGCCGGTCGCGCGTACCCGTGTGGGAAACAGCTCGGGCAGCCAGGCCGACATCCAGGTGTATTGGCCCGACACGAAGACGCCGAGCAGTCCCGCGCAGACCAGCAGGATGCCGAGGTCGTGCGCCCACAGGAACGAGATCGGCACCATGACGAACGCCATCGCCACATAGAACAGCGTGACCGGCTTGCGCCCATAAGCGTCGGCGAGGAATCCGAAGCCGGCGTAACCGATGATCGACGCGCCGTTGTAGGCCATGCCCGCATAGCTCGCCCATTGCTGTCCGGGCAGGCCGGCGGCGGTCGCGACCGACGCCACATAGGGCGGAATCCAGGTCGAGATGCCCCAGAACGCGAAGGTGGTGGCGAGCGACATCAGGAAGGCCAGGATCGTGCGCCGGCGGATCTCGGGCTCGACGAACAGGTCGGTGACGGTGAAGCGCGCCAGGGCCCGGTCCTGCGCCCCGAGCGCCGCGCCGCTGCGCTTGCGTTCGAGCGCCGCGCGCCGTTGCGCGTCGACCCGCTCCCACGGCTCGGATTCCGGGATGGCGCGGCGCACCCATAAGGTAAGCAGCGCCGGCAGGATGCCGAGCAGGAACATGTAGCGCCACGCGCCCGGGCCGAGCGGGTTGATGAACAGCCAGACGAAGGAGGCGAGGAAGAAGCCGATGCCGAGCCCGCATTGCATCAGGCCAACGCCTCTGCCGCGCGCCCGGTCGGGCCACATCTCCGAGACGATCGAGGCGCCGGTGACCCATTCGGAGCCGATCGCGACGCCGACCAGGAAGCGCAGCACCGCGAAGGACATCCAGTCCCACGCGAAGGCGGAGAGGCCGGTCATCAGCGAGTAGGCGAGGATCGCCAGCATCATGGTGCGCTTGCGGCCGATATAGTCGGCCACCACCCCGCCGATCAGGCCGCCGACGCCCCAGCCGAGCAGCGTGAACGCGATCACGGTGCCCGCATAGGCGGGAATCTGCGCGTATTGCGAGGGATCGAGCAGCTGGCGCAACGCGACGCCGACCGAGATGATCAGCGCATAAGTCTCGTAGCCGTCGAACAGCCAGCCCAGGTTGGAGGCGAGCAGCGTGTTCCACTGGGCGCGATTGAGACTTCGGTACCAGGGCGTTTCGGCGATGGTCGCTTGCGACATGAAGTCCCCCCGTATTTTACGTTTATTTTTGGCTCGCCTGTCGTTTCTTGGCGGCGGATTTCACCGCCTGGATGATCTCCGGATAGGCCGCGCAGCGGCACAGGTTGCCGGAGAGATAATGCTTGATCTGGTCGTCGTCCGGATCGGGATGGCGGTCGAGCAGTTGCGTCGTCATGAGAATAAATCCAGGCGTGCAGAAGCCGCACTGGAAGGCGCCCTGCTCGATGAAGGCCTCCTGCACCGGATCGAGCTCCCCGTTGGCGTCGAGATGCTCGACGGTGACCACCTCGGCGCCGTCCGCGAAGGCAGCGAGGTAAAGACAGCCCGACACCGCCGCGCCGTTGACCAGCACGGTGCAGCAGCCGCACAGGCCCTGTCCGCAGCTCTCGCGCGCGCCATAGAGCGCGAAGTCGTTGCGCAGCACCTCCAGGATGGTGTGGTGCGACGCCACCTCGGCGCTGACCGGGCCGCCGTTGAGGGTGAAGCTGATGGTTCTTTCCGACATATCACTCGTCCTCGAGAGGCTTGTTCTGCTGGGCGCGAATCGCGCGGTAGACCGCTTCGGCATTGAGCGGCAGCTCGGTGAGCCGCACCCCGACCGCGTCGTCGATCGCATTGGCGATCGCGGGCGCCACGCAGAAGGTCGCGGTCTCGCCGACGCCCTTGGCGCCGAACGGACCATTGGTCTGGATCGAGTCGATCGTCTCGTTCTCCATCACGGCCGGCACGTCGAGGATGCCGGGGATCTTGTAGTCGGCGAGCGACGCGTTGGTGACCTGGCCGCCGTCGATATGCATCTTCTCGAACATGGTGAAGCCGAACTGCATCAGGGCGGCGCCGGAAATCTGCGTCTCGACGATCTTCGGATTGATCGGCCGGCCGCAGTCCACGACGTTGATCAGGCGCGTCACGCTCACCTTGCCGGTCTCGGTGTCGACCTCGATCTCGGCGCCGGCGCCCGCCACCATCCAGAACGGCGCCACGTTGGTGGTCAGCCCGGTGCCGGGCTGCGGCGCAATGTAGTCCGGCTTGTAGGTCCCGCTGCCGACGATATTGCCGGCCTGCATGCCGTATTTCTTCTTGAACAGCTCGGCGACCGGAACGTTGCTGCCCTCCGGCTCGCCGACCTCGCGCGCGAGTGCGGCGATCTTGGCACGCGCCTCCTCGGCCGCCATCCGCACCGCATGGCCCATGTGGAAGAGCGAGCGCGAGCCGAGCGTACCCATGTCGTAGGGCGTGATGTCGGTGTCGCGCGGCACCACCCGCACCGACTCGGCCGGCACGTTGAGCACCTCGCCGACGATCTGCGCCATGGCGGTGTCGGAGCCCTGGCCCATGTCGACGGTGCCGCAATAGAGGATCGGGCTGCCGTCGGCCGTGACGTTGAGGATCGCCACCGAGGTGGTGGGAGCGATCACCGCCTTGATGGCGATCGCGAGACCGCGGCCGCGTTTGACCGCGCCGTTGCCGCGCTCGAACGGCTTGCCCCAGTTCAGGCGCGCCGCGATCCGGTCGAGGATCGCCTCGAGCGGCGCGTCGTTCACCGGCGTTCCGGTCGCATGCTTCTGCCCCTTGCGCAGGATGTTCTTCTTGCGGAACGCGACCGGGTCGATCTTGAGCGCGCGCGCGATCATGTCGGTATGGCTCTCGTAGGACCATACAAGCTGCGGAATGCCGAAGCCGCGCAGCGCGCCGGACGGCGTCACGTTGGTGTAGAGCGCGTAGGAATCCACATGCACGTGCTCGATGTCGTAGGGACCCGACGCCGTGAAGCCGGATTTCTGCGTCACCCGCGGGCCGACATCCGCATAGGCGCCGCCGTTCCAGTAGACCTCGCATTTGCGCGCGATGATGCGGCCGTCCTTGTCGAGCCCGCTCTTGATGCGGAATGTGCAGGGATGCTTGGTGATCTGGTAGAACTGCTCCTCCATGGTCAGCGAGATCTTGACCGGCCGCCGAGACAGCAGCGACAGCGCGGTGACCAGCGCCTCGAGCTTGATGTAGAGCTTGGAGCCGTAGCCGCCGCCCACATAGGGCACGCGGATGCGCACGCGGTTCTCCGGCAGGCCGAGCAGGCGCGCGATCTCGACGCGCACGAAGGAGGGCCCCTGCGACGACGTGTAGATGGTGACGGCGGAGGGTTTCGCGTCGGCGATCGACACGAAGGGCTCGAAAGCGAGATGCAGCACCTTCTGGGTATGGAAGGTGTGCTCGAACACGTGCGCCGACTCGGCGAATCCCTTTTCGACGTCGCCGCGCCGCAGCTTGAAGTCGAGCGCGATATTGGTGTTCTTGCGCCCGGTGAGATGCTTGAGATCCGCGAAGGCGCCGGCGGGCTTGAGCTCGTCATGCACGAAGACCTTCGAGGTCATCGCCTCGATCTCGTCGTAGATCGCCGGCAGCTCCTCGTATTCGGCGACGATCTCCTGCACGGCCTGCTCGGCGACATGCGGGTCGGACGCGAGCACGACCGCCACCGGCTCGCCCACGAAGCGGACCTTGTCGATCGCGAGGATCGGCTGGTCGTGGAATGCCGGTCCGTAATAGGGATGCGGGATGACGGTGCGGATGTCCTCCGCGGTGACGACGCGGAAGACGCCTGGGATCTTTTTCGCGGCGCTGGTGTCGATCGACTTGATGCGGCCGTGCGCGATGGTGCTGCGGAAGATCTTGCCATACAGCATGCCGGGCAGGCGCAGGTTATGGGTGTATTCGGCGCGGCCCGAGACCTTGTCGCGCGCCTCCAGGCGCGGCAGTGAACGGCCGATCTGGCTGCCAATTTTCGCGCCCCCTTGGGCGCCGGTGATCGTAGCCATCAGTGGGTTGCTCCATTCTGGGCGAGCGCCTGGCGGACCGCGCGCCCGACATGGACGCGGATGAGCTCGCGCTTGTAGGGCGCCGATCCGCGCACGTCCGAGATCACCTCGGCCTCTTGCGCACCCGCGTCGCCGGCCCGCGCCAGCGTCTTGTCGTCGATGCGCGCGCCCTTGAGGGCGCCTTCCGCACCGGTGAGGCGGACCGCCTTGGCGGTCGCGGCGCTCGCCACCACGGTGGCGCTGCGCACGGTGTCGCCGTCGGCCTCAAGCGAGACCGCGACGCCGAGCGCCGGCCAGTCCTCGAACGAGCCGGCCGTGAACTTGATGTAGGCGGAGCGGCGCGCTCCCTGGGCCGGAATGGTGAGCTCGGCGATCAGCTCGTTCTTCTCCAGCGCGGTCTCGTAATAGCCGGTCAGCACGTCCTCGACCTTGATGGTGCGCTCCCCGGTCGGGCTGATCACCGTCACGCTGGCGCCGAGCGCGATCAGCACCGGCGGCAGATCCATATGTGGGTCGCCGTGCGCGATGGCGCCGCCGACGGTGGCCACGTTGCGCACGCGCACATTCGACAGCCGCCGCATGGCGCGCGTGATCACCGGCGCAACACGCGCGACGTCGGCCGAATGCTCGAGCGCGGCGAGCGGCGTCATCGCGCCGATCGTGAGGCCGCCGTCGCGGCCGGCCTTGATGCCCGAGAGGCGGCCGCCGACCCGCCGCAGGCTGATCAGCCGCGTCGGGCGAAAGACGCCCGCCTTCATCATCAGCATCAGGGCGGTGCCGCCGCCCACGGGCCGGATCGACGGATCGTCCGGATCGAGCAGGCCGAGGGCCTCCTTGATCGAGACGGGCTCGAGCAACTCGAAAGGCGTCATTGATTATCCTCTCCCGCGAACGCGGCGCGCAAGCGTTCGGTGAATTTCTTTTCCATGTCCTTGGCCTTGGATTTGAGCACCGGCTGGCCGATGCTGCCGAGCTTGCCGGCGAGGGTCGAATCGATCGAGTAGCTCACCACCGTCTGTCCGTTCGATTCGCTCAGATGCGTGCGCGAAGTGGCGGTCAGGCGGCCGACCACGCCGATCGGCGTGCCCTCGACCTTCGCCTCGATGGTGTCGGGCGGCGAAAGATTGGTGATCTCCACGCTCACCTTGAAGCTGAATTTCATGTAGGCGACCTTGGTCTCGAGCACGGCGTCGTAATGCGTCGCGTCGATCTCCTTGAGGTCTTTCACGCCCTCGATGCAGGAGGCGAAGAAGGGCGCATCCTTGAGCTTGTCGAACACCGCCGCGCGCGGCGCCGGGACCGTGATCTCGCCGGAGATATTCATCGGACGGGCGCGAGCTGG
>DATBBS010000232.1:0-27006 GCA_036270895.1 Xanthobacteraceae bacterium | reverse complement strand
CCACCTGCTGCAGGTCTACTATCCCGACTGGAATTTTCCGAAGAACTCGGACGCCGAGCAGGCGCGCGCGAGCCGCCGCTCGGTGCTCGAGCATTGCGCCGCGACCGGCGCGCTGACCCTGCCGGGCCATGTCGGGGCGCCCTTTGCGGGCCGCATCGAGGCGGTCGCGCGGGGATTCGTGCCGAGGTTCGATTGAGAAACCGGCGGGGCCGCCGGTCAGATCATCTTCAGCAGGCTCATCACCGCATGCGCGGTCGGCGCCGCGATCGGGTTGGCTTGGCCGCCCGCTTCCAGCAGGCTTCCCGGGACGTTGGCGGTCTTTACTGCCACGTTGTCGTTCGACGCCGTGATGTCGTCCCCGGCGTGTGAAGCCGCAGGCGGATTGTTTCCGGCCGGTTGCGCCGCGTTGGGCTGATGAGCCCCGCCGGTCGCATGATCGACATGCGGACCAGCCGCTTGCGCGCCAACGACCGCGCCCTTGCCGGTGTCGTCCGGGGCGGTGTCGCCTGGGGCGACGCCCCCCGGCGCAACGGCGGCGGACACGAGGTTGACGGCCACGATCGATTGCGCCTGATAGGCGGCAATCGCCTTGGCATAATCGAAGGCCGAAGCCGCTGCCGGGCCGGTGCTCACGGGGTTGGTCGCGAAATGCGCGGAAGCGCGCGCATCGAGACCGGCCGCAACTGGATTGACGCCGCCAAGACGCGCTGCCGGCTTGACGGCATCGGCCGACACTGTGTCGCCGGCCGCATCGTTGCCCGCCACGGCCGACGCCTGCACGCCGTTGAGCGACGGCGCGGTGTTGAAACCGAGGTGCGCCGGATGCGCCGAGGCGATGTTGACGATGGATAAGGCCAAGGGCTTTGTCCTCTCGTTCTTTGTCGCAATACGCCCACCAACGTGCAGGTTCTACGCCGATCCTTTTAAGACGCCGTCTTGCAATAGCGGCAATTACCGGCCTGCCCGTTACCACTTTATTCAGGATGAGGAAGCGGAATTTGGCGGAAAGCGCGGCCTGATCGGGCGCGTCGGTATCGCACGGTGCCGCAGACGCGCGCCAAATCCGCTGCGGCCGCCGCCTTCCTGATTTCTTAACGATAGGCCGCGTGGCTGGCGGGCCGATTCATCGTCTGTGAACAGGTTGCGGCGGAAAATGGCGCGATACCAACGGGTATTTGGGAGGAAAGCCATGCGTGCGATGCTTACTGCCGTCGCGCTCATCCTGTGCTTCTCCACGCTCGCCGCTTCGGATCCGGTGCCCGGCAGCCGCGAGGAAGCCATCGCCATGGTCAAACGCGTGCAGCAGAAATTCGCCACGCAAGGTCCGCAGGCGACCTTCGACGCAATCACCTCGTCGGACGAGTTCCACGACCGCGACCTTTATCCTTTCGTCTACGACACCGAGGGTTGGAATGTCGCCCATGGCGCCAATCCGCAGATGGTCGGAAAGCTGTGGATTTCCATCAAGGATCAGGACGGAAATTATCTGATCAAGGAAATGGTCGGGATCGCGCACGGACCGGGCAGCGGATGGGTCGACTACAAATGGCCGAACCCGGTCACGCACAAGATCCAGGACAAATCCGCCTATGTGGAGAAGCTGGGCGAGCGCTATTTCGTCGGCGTTGGAATCTACAAGCCTTGAACCCGCCCGTCGGCATGAAGGCGCCGAAGCCATGATCCGATTGCTGCGCAACGTCCCGATCAGCATCAAGGCCTTCTCCGCCTCGGCGGTGCTGCTGATCTGCATTGTGGCGCTCGGAACGCAGGCGTCCGTCTTCCTGAGCAACCTCAAGACGGACTTGAAATCGCTGTCCGACAGCAGTCTTTCCAAGCAGCAGCAGGTTCTCGACATCGCCAAGGGCGCGATCGACACCCATATCGACGTGTTCCGCTACGTGGCCTGGGCCAGTACCGGCGTCAAGCCGGCGACGCTCAAGACGCTCGAAGGGCGGTTCCGGCGGGAATCGGCCAAGGTCTCCGCCAGTCTCGGCGAACTGGCGGCGCGCGCGGATCTGACGGCGCCCGAGCGTGTCGCGGTGACCGACGCGGCGACCAAGTGGCAGCGCTACGCGGATGCGGCGCACGACACGGTGGAGATCAGCACGACCGATCCCGCCTTGGGCACCGTGATGCTCGGTGGCATCGACGACGAATATTCCCGCGTCGACTTCGACATCCAGACGATCTCGTCGCTGGTGACGATGGAGACGCGGTCCAGCGCGCAGGACCTGTTCAGCCAGGCCGGCCTCAATCAGCGCTTCATCGTCCTGGTCGGGCTGGCGGCCCTCCTTTTCGGGGCCGGCGTCACCTTCATGATGAGTCAGTCGATCGTGGCGCCGATCCAGGCCGTCACCAGGGCATTGCAGGCCGTGTCGGTCGGCGGCGCGGCTGACGTCAAGCTCACCGACCGGAGCGACGAGATCGGCAAGATGTGGCGCGCCATCTCGGTGTTCCGCCGCAAGCTCGAATCCGACAATCGCCTGCTGGGCGCGCGCGAGCAGGAGCTGACCACCCAGAATCTCCGCTTCGATGCCGCGTTGAACAACATGAGCCAGGGCCTGGTGATGTTCGACCGCGACAACCGGGTCACCGTCGCAAACCGGCAATACATTGAGATGTACCGGATCTCCGCCGACGTCGTCCGTCCTGGTCGCAGCCTGCGCCACCTCTTGGAAGCGCGCCAAGCGGCCGGGACTTTCGGCGAGGATATCGAAAGCTATATGGCGCGGCAGGCGACCGAGGGTTTTATCGCGCGCAAGACGCCCGAATTGCCCGACGGGCGCGTCATCAGCGTCGTGAACACCCGGATGTCGGATGGCGGCTGGGTATCGACCCATGAGGACATCACCGAGCAGCGCAGAACCGAGCAGCGCATTGCCCACATGGCCGGGCATGATGCCCTGACCGGTCTTCCCAACCGGCTCTTGTTCCGCGAAAGCATGGAGCAGGCGCTTGCTGCACCGGACCCAGAGAACGGCGTTGCCGTCCTGAGCATCGATCTCGATTGCTTCAAGGAGGTCAACGACACGCACGGTCATCCGGCGGGCGATGCATTGCTGCGGGGCGTCGCCGAACGACTGCGGCGTTGCGTCGGCGACGGCATGGTGGCGCGGCTGGGCGGCGATGAATTCGCGATGATCCGCGTCGGCGCGCAAAGCGCCGAAGACGTGCAACTGCTGGCGGAGCGGATCCTGAAAACGCTGGGCGAGCCGATGAAGGTGGAGGGGCATGACATCCGCGTCGGCAGCAGCATCGGGATCGCCATCTCGCCGGCGCACGGCGACGACCCCGACGAGCTGCTCAAGCACGCCGACACGGCGCTTTATCGCGCCAAGGCGGACGGCCGGCGCACGTTCCGACTGTTCGAGCCCGAGATGAACCTCCGCGCGCTGGCGCGCCGCAGCCTGGAGGCCGATCTGCGCGGCGCGCTCGACCGCGGCGAATTCGAGCTTCACTACCAGCCCTTCGTCAATTTGGTCAGCAATCAGGTCACCGGCTTCGAGGCCCTGATCCGCTGGCACCATCCGGACAAGGGGCTGATATCGCCCGCCGACTTTATTCCGCTGGCGGAGGAGACCGGGCTGATCAATCCGATCGGCGACTGGGTTCTGCGGCAGGCCTGCCTGGATGCGGCCACGTGGCCGGCGGACCTCCAGATCGCGGTCAACCTTTCGCCCGTTCAGCTCAGGAATCGCGCCTTGCCGCGCTTCGTCATCCTGGCGCTCGCCGCCGCCCGGCTCGATCCGAAACGGCTCGAGCTCGAGATCACCGAGACGGCCTTGCTCCAGGACGACGAGGCCCTGCTGGCGAGCCTGCATCACCTGCGCGCGCTCGGCGTGCGCATCGCGATGGACGACTTCGGCACCGGCTATTCGAGCCTCAAATACCTGCGCAGCTTCCCGTTCGACAAGATCAAGATCGATCGCTCCTTCGTGAAGGAGCTCGGAATCCGCGCGGATTGCGCCGCGATCGTGCGGGCGGTGGCGGAGCTCGGCCGCAGCCTCGCCATGACCACCACGGCGGAAGGCGTCGAGACCGAAGCGCA
This sequence comes from Xanthobacteraceae bacterium, assembly GCA_036270895.1. Lineage (GTDB taxonomy): Bacteria > Pseudomonadota > Alphaproteobacteria > Rhizobiales > Xanthobacteraceae > JAVDCA01. The sequence continues at coordinate 22,958 of DATBBS010000232.1, read as the reverse complement.
GCTGGCCCATCTCAAACAGGAAGGCTGCACGGAAGTGCAGGGATATCTTTTCAGCAAGCCGCGTCCCGCCACCGAGCTGGCGACGCTGATCAGCACGCTTGAAAAAGGACTGGCGGCGTGACGGATGCTTGCCCGGATGTCGTGCCGGGAGCGGCCGGAACGCAACTAATTAGATGCATAATTCCGTTTCCGCGCCTAGAATTGAGTTGCGACTCGCTAGGGGCTGCCTGGGAGGCACTTATGGCCATGAAAGCTCGCAAGAAAGCCGCTTCGAGGTCCAAGACGAAGCGCGCGAAACCAAGGACGGTGAGAGCCAAGTCGAAGGTCGGTTCCAGGACGAGGCTCAAGGCGCGGACGAAACCGAGGCCGCAAAAGGCGGCGAGAAAACCGAAGCCAATCGCCACCCCCCCGGCCGGCATCATCGCGAGGATGGAAAGCGCCATTCACGCCGTGGTGGACGGCATCAGGGAAACCGCGGCCATGCGCGAGAAGATGCATCGTCCGGGGATGCCTGACGCCACGTAGCGCATCCAGCCGCGAGGCGGTGTCGGACCGCAACTCTGCGCACCGGCGTCTCCGGTGCTACGCCGGCATCGCCCGGGCGGCGCGCTAGTGCGACCACCATTCGCTGACGCCGATATATCCAAGCACAAAGCCGACCACGACGGCGATCAGGCCGAATATGAGCACGTAGCGCACGTTGTGGCCGGTGACGCCCTGGCGGGCCTCTTTGGTGGTCACCACGGGCCGGCCCGATGCATCGCGGCGCCCCGCCTGATCCTGCATGTTCTCGGCCTGCATGTATTCCTCCGTCGGCAAGCGGACGCCGTGTCTGTCAACCCGATGGCCCGCCCGAAGGTTCCCGACAGCAGGTTCCCGGAACAGGACGCGCCCGGCGGCGTTGGGGGCAGGACGGACCCCCCATGCCCCCTGCTCCGCTGAAATTCATCGCGCTTAACTGCAGCCTGAAACGGCGCGGAGAGAAGTCGTCGACCGAGGCGCTGTTGAAACAGGTGTCAGACGCCTTCGCGGACCATGGATGCAAGGGCGACATCGTCCGCGTGGTGGACCTCAATATCAAGCCGGGCGTGAAATCCAACGAAGGCAGGGGCGATGCCTGGCCGAAGTTGCGGGCGCGCATCCTCGCAGCCGACATCCTGGTGGTCGGCACGCCGATCTGGCTGGGCCAGCCGTCGAGCGTCGCCAAGCGCGTGTGCGAGCGCATGGACGCTTTCTTCGACGAGACCGACGACAAGGGCCGCATGCCCACCTATGGGAAGGTCGCGGCGGTGGCGGTCGTCGGCAACGAGGACGGGGCGCATCACGTGTCGGCCGAGCTGTATCAGGCGCTCAACGACTGCGGTTTCGCGATCCCGCCGAATGCCGTGACCTATTGGGTCGGCGAGGCGATGGGCGACAAGGATTACAAGGACCTCTTGCGTACGCCGAAGGTCGTGTCGAAGATGACGGCGATGCTCGCTTCCAATGCGACGCATCTGGCCCGCCTGCTGAAGCGCGATCCGCTTCCAGGCACGGAATAGCACCGGCGAGCGACCTCCTTGCAAGGCGAGCACCGCGATCTGCGCACCGGGCGAACCGTCTGGGAAGCCGGCGGGCTGCCTTTGCTGCCGCGCAGCCAGATGCGCGGCGACATCGAAACGGACATCCTCATCGTCGGCGCGGGAATCACCGGCGCGATCGTGGCCGACGTTCTGACGCAAGCCGGATTGACGGTCGCGATTGCCGACCGGCGCAGCCCCGTTCGCGGGAGCACGGCCGCCAGCACAGCCTTGCTGCTGGCCGAGATCGATACGCCCCTGACCGTGCTGGCCGAACGCATCGGCCGCCGCGACGCCGGGCGGGCATGGCTGCGTTCGCGCCGATCCGTTCGCGACCTGGCGCGGCGCGCGGCCGGCATCCCCTGCGATTGGGCCCAACGCGACGCGCTGTACCTCGCGGGTGACGTATTGGACGCCCGTGCGCTCGAAAAGGAGGCCGACGCGCGCCAGAGCATCGGATGGCCCTGCGACTATCTCGGCAAGGACGAGCTGCGCCGCCACTATGGCATCGCGCGCAGCGGCGCGATCCGCAGCCGCGACAACGCGGAGGTCGATCCGGTCCGTCTCGCCGGCGGTTTCCTTCGGCGTGCGCTCGCGCGCGGTGCGCGCATCTTTGCGCCGGTGGAAATCACCGATGTAAGCCCATCGCCCCGCCAGGTCACGGCGCGCGCGCGCAATGGCTTCGCGTTCAAGGCCGCGGCGCTGGTCTATGCGAGCGGCTACGAGCTTCCGCGGCTCGTTCCGCGCGGCGGCCACCGTGTCGTGTCGACCTGGGCGATGGCCACCGCTCCCCAGCCCGATCGCTTGTGGCGCTCGCGCTGCCTCGTCTGGGAGGCGTCCGACCCGTATCTCTACATGCGCACCACGCGGGATGGCCGGGTCGTGATCGGCGGCGAGGACGAAGATTTTTCCGACGCAGTTTCGCGCGACGCGCTGATCGACAAAAAGACCGCTGCCCTGGAGGGCAAGCTGCATGCGCTCTTTCCCGACCTCGATGCGCGCGCCGAACTCGCCTGGGCGGGTTCGTTCGGCGTGAGCCGGACCGGGCTTCCGACGATCGGCCGGCTGCGCGGGAAGCCGAACTGCTTCGCCGTGCTCGGCTTCGGCGGCAACGGCATCACATTCGCAATGATCGCTGCCCAGCTGTTGCGCGGCTACCTGCGCGGACCACGCGATCCGGACTCCGACTTGTTTGCCTTCAAGTGAGGCTGCCAACTGATTCTCCCCGCCCTCACCCTGAGGAGCGCACCGATCTCGGGTTTACCCTAGATCGGCATTATTAATGCGCAGGTCGGCTATAGCCGACCTGCGTGCGCGTCTCGAAGGGCGAGGGCGGCCGATGAGTTCGCGGCCCATCCTTCGAGACGCCCGCCTCGCTACGCTGCGGCGGGCTCCTCAGGATGAGGTGAGAGTTGGCGGTGGGCCCCCAAAACGGCAGCGGGGCCGACAACGTGCCGGCCCCGATGCGGTGAATGAAACCCGATGCTAGTGCGAGAACAGCATCAGCAGGATGATGATCGGGATCGGGATTCCTATCAACCACAACAGAATCGGCATCACGGTTCTCCTTTCGGTTCAGGGATGACTACGGATAGCCCCGGCGGTCGCGCAACTGGCCACCCTCGATCGCTGCGAGGCTCGCCGCGAAGGCCCCGACCAGCATGGCCGCCGCCAGCCAAAGCGCGAGCTTCGCGGCCGCACTGCGTGCCTTGTCGAGATCGGATTTGGCTTTGGCGATGACGTCATTGACGCGCTTCTCGGCGTCGGCCTGGCTCACACCGGTCCGCGACGCGACCAGCTGGGCCACGTAGGTCCGGTCGGCCGCCGCGAGGTCGCTGCGGTCACGGAAGCTCCTGAGAAGGACGCGCGAGACCTCGGCGCGTACCTCGCGGTCGCCCCGGGCCTGGTTCGCACCGGCCGCGGCGACACCCGGCGCAGGCTGACCTGGAGCCGAGACGCCCGCCTGGGCGGAAGCACCGGGAGTCGGCCGGAAGAGCTCATCGACATAGATGTCGGCGGGTCCGCTCGCCGACGGGCCGGGTTGCGATAGTCCGGCCGACAGTCCCGACACGATCGCGGTCGAGGCCGCGCCGAGCACCGCGGCGCTCAGCACCGTCGCAAAAGCCCAGGCCAGAAATCCATGGGCGGTGTCACGGAAATAGACCTCGTCGGAATGCACGCCGACCCAGCGGGTCCGTAACCGGCCGGCGAGATAGCCGCCGATCGACGAGGCGAGCATCGCCGCGACCACCAGATAGATGCCGGCGCCGACGCTGAAGGTCGTCGCGGATACGCCGGAGTTCGACCACGGCGAGATCGACGACAGACCCGTGCCCGCACCGAAGGCCATCAGAAGCAGGGTCAGCGCCGCTGCCGCGACAGCACCCGCCGCGACCGCGGCCCACGAAACGGCGGAGTCGTTAACGCCGTCCTCGTCGTCCGCCACGATGGCAATTTCCGTCGCGCGTAAATCAGTCATGGTCTCGCCCTCTCGTCCGCTTGTGCCGAAGGCTTGTGCATCCGGCTCCCGAACAATACGCGGGCGGAACTTTGGTTCCGGCACGGCCGCGGTTTCTTGCCGCCGCGGCGCATCATTCTGCATCGCAGCACGAATGTCGCGCTCCGCGCATATATCGCCGCGCGCGTTTGTTTGGGTTAACGGCGACATGGTCGCGTGCGACGGAACCGGACTCGCTGGCGGACGTTCTATGTCACGATCCGAACATCCCCGGTCCGGATATTCACGCAGGAGCAACCTATGAGGAAAATCGTTCTAGCTTCCCTTCTCGTGGCGGGAATCGCCACGCCGACCTTGGCGGCCGAGTTCTATATCGTTCAGGACAGCGCAACCAAGAAGTGCACCATCGTCGACAAGAAGCCGACCGTCACGACCCAGACCGTCGTCGGCGACGGCAAGGTCTTCACGACGCGCGAGGAAGCGACCACGGGCATGAAGACCGTGAAGGTCTGCCAGAGCATGTGAGTCTTCAGCGACGCCGCCACTTCGGCGGCCTCGCTGCTTCCACCGAAGAAACGATAGAGAAAGACGAGATCACGCCATGCTGGACGAACGGCGCACTTTGTTGATTCTGGGGTGGCTGGTGGGAGGCACTGTCACCTTCGTGTTTGCGCTCAGCGCAATGGCGCTGCCCTGACGCGCCACGTCCATGGGCGAACCGCGTGACCGACTGGAAACCGTAAGGAGAGTCTGATGGGTTTCGGAAGAGGTGTGTTGCTTTGGTTGCTGGGCGTTCCCCTGCCCATTATCCTGTTGCTGGCGCTGTTCTGGCATCACTGACAGTCCCGGTCATGCTGACAGGGCCTGATACCGGGCGCGCGAGCATCCGGCGCCGTAATTCGCCAGGGCGCCGAGGTCGCGTCGCGCGGACGATGCAGCGTTTGTCGAATCAATGCCGAATTTGCTGAAGCTTCCGACCTGGTCGGATGATCATTTCGTTCACGTCGTCGTGGAGACGCCGCGCGGCGCGCGCGCCAAGCTCAAATTTGATCCCCAGCTCAAGACCTTCGTGCTGGCGAAGTCCCTGCTTCTCGGGCTCACCTATCCCTATGACTGGGGCTTCGTGCCGTCCACGCGCGCGGAGGACGGAGATCCGCTCGACGTCATGGTGATCCATGATGCTGCCACCACCCCCGGCCTCGTTTTGAAGTGCAAGGTCATTGGCGTGCTTGAAACGCTGCAAAAGGAAAAAGGCGAAAAGACCCGCAACGACCGGATTTTCGCCGTCCCCGCCGAGTCGCATCGCGAGCGGGAGCTCGACGACGTGAAAGATCTCGAGCCGGAAACCAAGGAGGAATTGCAGAAGTTTTTCATCGCCACGGACGAGCTCGAGGCGAAGCAACTGTCTTTCCTCGGTTGGGCGAGCGCAAAGAAGGCCCGGCAGCTCATCAAAAAATCCGCCGCGAAATTCGCCAAACGCTGATCCGCCTCTCCGCTTTCGGCAGGCGAGCCGTCGCGTCACCAGGACCCGCCAAGCAAAAGCCCGGCCGCGAGGCCGGGCTTTCGCCGCTCGAATGTCGATGTCGCTTACTTGTTGTAGTCGAATTGCGGCATGGCCTTGAGCTGGTCCTTGGTGGCATTGTACACGGCGTGGTCCGGATAGGTCTTCTTGGTATCTGAGCGCGCCATGGTGTTGCCGGTCCCGGTCGTGCCGGTCGGCCGCGGCGTGGTCGACGTCGACGCGGATGAATTGCTCACGGGCTCGTCGATCCATTTGATCTCGCCGAACTTCACCGCGACGTCGCGCTCGCCCATGCCGAGGAAGCCGCCGACGCCGATCACGACGGATTCGATACCGCCGTCCTTCTTGAGCATCAGCTCCTTGATGTCGCCGATCTTCTCGTTCTGCGCGTTGTAGACGTTCAAGTGGATCAGCTTCGAGCCCTGCCACAGGCCGGACGTCGTGGCGTTTTGGGCGGTGTTCGCATCGCTTTTCGGGGTCTGCGCCAGCGCGGGCGCCAAAGAGAGGGCCGAGCACATGACGGCTGCGGCCAAGTATTTCGTGAGCATGGTGTTCTCCTGCAAGAGTGATCCTCCCGCGCCGTTAACTCGCGGACGGGCAAAGCGTTCGGCGGCCGCACAAAAAAAGGGCGTCCGGGCCCGATTCGCGACAGCCATGGTTACCTGCCGTCCCGCAGCCTGCGCATGGAGAACGGGAAAACGAACCAGAAGAGCACGAAGAGGACGAAAAGCCCTCCCGCCGTTGCCGCGCTGAGCCACGGCGGCAGGGCCACCACGCGGCCGACGAGATACACCTCCAGGCAAAGCGCGACCATCAGCGGCACCATGGCGGTGGCAATCAGCCCCGACGCCAGCCGGACGAAAAAATCCGAGACCGAACCCCATTCCACCAGACGGTGATAGGCAGCCGGCGTCATGATGAGGGCGATCGCCACGGCGACGAGAACGAGCGAAAAAAAATGCAGCGCCTGCTCGTCCGAGGTGAGATCGTGGAACCTTTGATTGAACACGGCAATGAGCTGAAAGCCGAACAGCGCCTGGATGCCCGGCACGACCATCCGAGCCTCCTCGATCGCGGCTTGCGCGATCTTCTCCAGGCGCTCCTCCGAAAATTTGCCGTTCTTCGGCGTCTCCCGGCGCGCCATGATTTCAGATCCTTATACCGCGCCGCAATTGGAGCAATGTGGTTTCGAGTCGCCACGCGAAATCGCCGCAGGCTCAAACATGCGTGAGTCAAATCTCACCTCGCCCAAAGGGTTCCGCCGGTCCCCACCGGGCCTGACAGCAAGGCGGCCCCGTGCGCGCCGGTGCCAAAGGTTCCCGTGGCGCGACGGGCCAAAATGCCTGGGCCCAGGAACCCGCTCCGCCATGGGCGGTTGACCTGGATAGGAACAGATCACCTACGCCGGAGGAGTCATGACTGCCGGTCGTTCAGCGTCGTCGCCGAGGCAGGGCTCCAGTCGCACGCATTTTCTGGTCGCCAGCGTCTCGACCGCCGCCGCTCCCGTGCTCGCACAGACCCTGAGGGCCGAAGCCGCCGCGGCGCCGTCGCCGCGTCCAGGCGACCCCGCCAACCTCAGACATCAGGAAGCTTGAAGTCATCCTGGTCCCGGAGGAGGATCATGACGTCAATCCGGCCGGCGTCAAAGGTCTGGGCGAGCTCGCCAATGTGGGGACCGCCGCGGCGATCGCCAATGCGGTCTATCAGGCGACAGGCACGCGCCTGCGCAAGCTGCCGATCCGGATCGAGGATATTCTGACGGCCTGAGTCGTCCGCCCGGGCGGCCGTCGCCGGCTGGCGTGACGGAGACTCGCTTGGCCCGATCCCTCGTTTGCACCTGCGCCGTCGCCGGCGGCGGACCCGCCGGCGTGATGGCAGGCTTCCTGCTGGCGCGGGCCGGGATCGACGTCGTGGTGCTCGAGAAGCATTCGGATTTCCTGCGCGATTTTCGCGGCGACACGATCCATCCCTCCACCATGGAGGTGCTGGCGGAACTCGGCCTGCTGGAAAACTTTCTGGCGCGCCCGCACCAGGAGCTCAAATACGTCGAAGGCGAATTCGGAGACGAGCGCGTGCGTGTCGGGGACCTCACCCACCTGCCGACGCGCGCCAAGTTCATCGCCATGATGCCGCAATGGGATTTCCTGGATTTCCTCGCCCGCGCGGGCGAGCAATTTCCGACCTTCCGGCTGATGATGGGCGCGGAAGCAACGGCGCTCCTGCGCGACGGCGAGCGCACGGTCGGGCTCACCGCGACGACGCCGTCCGGGACCCTCGCCATTACGGCCGATCTGGTCATCGGCGCCGACGGCCGCCACTCGGGGCTGCGCGACGCGGCCGGGCTCGCGGTCGAGGATCTGGGCGCGCCGATGGACGTGCTGTGGTTCCGGCTCGCCCATCGGGAGCGCGAGCAGCACGCAGCGCTCGGCCGGCTCACCGCCGGCCAGGCACTGGTGATGCTCGACCGCGGCGATTACTGGCAATGCGCGCTCATCATCCGCAAGGGCACGGCCCCGGCCGTCCTCGCGGAGGGCCTCACGGCGTTCCGCGCGCGCATCGCCACGCTCGCGCGGCGCGACTCCGTCGACGAGATCCAGAGCCTCGACGAGGTGAAGCTCCTGACCGTCGCGGTCGACCGGCTGACCGAGTGGTGCCGCCCCGGTCTCCTGTTCATCGGCGACGCCGCCCACACCATGTCGCCGATCGGCGGGGTCGGCATCAATCTGGCGATCCAGGACGCGGTCGCGACGGCGAATATCCTGGCCGGGCCGCTGCGGCGCCGCGCCGTGACGCTCGCCGATCTGCAGTGCGTGCAGCGACGGCGCATGTTTCCGACCCGCGCCACCCAGGCCCTGCAACTGTTCATCCAGAACCGCGTGATCGACCCGATGCTGCGCAGCGGCAGCACCCCCGCCGTCCCCGCCGTGGTGCGGCTCGCCCAGCACTGGCCGCTGCTGCAGCGCATTCCCGCGCGGGTCATCGGCATGGGATTTCGGCCCGAGCATGTGCGGACGAGCGAGGCACGCTGACGCCGATCATTGCCATTGCGAGCGAGCAAGCATAAGCGGGCGCGGCATGGCGCCGCAAAACCGGGCGGCACGCAGCGCGCCGTGCATACGCATCCGTGGGGAAGCGGTTCTGCTAAGCCATTCATTGCGCGCATCCCCGCATTGATTGGATGCTATAAGCTAACGCAACGACGCTGCGTCGCAATTGGGAGGACGAGATGAACCTACCCCGCCGTCGCTTCCTCCATCTGGCCGCGGGCGCTGCGGCGCTCCCAGCCGCATCGCGGGTCGCGTGGGCGCAATCCTACCCGGTGCGGCCCGGGCGCATCATCGTCGGATTTGCGGCCGGCGGGACGACCGATGTGCTGGCGCGCATGATCGGTCAATGGCTCACTGAACGCCTCGGCCAGCCATTCCTCGTCGAGAACCGTCCGGGTGCGGGCACCAACATCGCCACCGAAGCCGTCGTGAAATCGGCGCCGGACGGCTACACCCTGCTGATGGTAAGCCCGCCGAACACCATCAACGCAACGCTGTACGAAAAGCTCAATTTCAATTTCCTACGCGACATTGCAGCCGTGGCCGCCATTGCGTGCGTTCCCAACGTCATGGAGGTGAACCCCTCTGTTCCGGTCAAGACCGTTGCCGAGTTCATTGCCTATGCCAAAGCCAATCCCGGCAAGCTCAGCTTTGCGTCGGCTGGCCTCGGTTCGTCGCAGCATCTGTCAGGCGAAATGTTCAAGATGATGGCCGGCATCGACATGGTCCATGTCCCCTATCGCGGCGGCGCACCCGCACTCACGGACCTGATCGGCGGCCAGGTGCAACTCATGTTCGACAACGTCTCATCGTCGATCGAACATATCCGGGCGGGCAAGCTGCGCCCACTGGCGGTGAGCACCGCGACCCGCTCCGATGCATTGCCGGACATTCCGACGGTGGGCGATGTGTTACCCGGCTTCGAGGCAAGCGCCGTCAACGGGGTCGGCGTTCCCCGAGGGACGCCGCCCGCGATCATCGAGCTGCTGAACCAGCACATCAACGCGGCGCTGGCCGATCCAGCCGTCAAGGCGCGGCTCGTCAACCTCGGCTCGACGGTGCTTCCTGGCTCGCCTGCCGACTACGGGATGCTGCTCGCCAGTGAAACCGAAAAATGGGCAAAGGTGGTGAAGTTCTCCGGCGCAAAGCCGGATTGACGCCGCCGACGTCAGGCAACCCCGCAGCATTCAGCTCGACACCAGCACGACCGAGATCGGCGATTTCTCGAAGATGCCGGCGGCGGTTTCGCCGAAAAACAGGGAATCGCCGGGCCGCCGGCCCACGCCCATGATGATGAGATTGTGCCCGTCGCGCTTCGCCTCGGTGAGAACGGCCTCGTCGGGTGACTGGTCGGCGCGCACCCTGGTGGCGACCTCCTGGTCATACTGGTCGGCCAGCACCACGATCTCCTTGAGAATCGCCTGCTCCTGTGCGCGCTCGCGCGTTCCGCCGCCGCGGCGTCCGCGCGCATCGCGCTTCGCGGCCGACACGTAGAGGGCGGTGATCGGCGCCTCGAAGGCGCGCGCCATCGCGATGGCAAGCTCGGCCGCGCGGCGCGACACTTCGGTGCCGTTGACCGGAACCAGGATGTTCAGCGGACTTTGCTCGGGCTCCTTGAGATGGATGCCCTGCGCAGCGACGATCGCAAGCGGCCCCTGGAACGCTGCCGCGATGCGGTCGATCTCCTTGTGAAATGCCCCGTTCTTGGTTCGCGGATTTTCGACGCCCACGAACAGCAGATCGTATCCCTTCTCGGCCTCCTCGGCGACGGCTTGCGTGGCCGCGACATCGAAGATGCGGACCGTCACGTCGACCGGCGCCGGCTCGTCCTCCTTGGGCTGCGCCTTGCGGGTGTCCTCGGCGGCCGCCTTCACAGTCTCCTTGGCTGCCTCGGCGCCCGTCGGAGCTTCCTGCTCGCCGTTGCGCGGACCGCCCTTCTCGGCCGGTATCCTGGCATCGCTCTTGGTTTCGCTTTTGGCTTTGCTTTTTGCCTCCTTCGTGGATTCTTTCTTGGACCCCTTGCGGGCATCCGCCGCCAGCGGCAGGACCGTGATAGGAATGCCGCGCTGACCCGCGAGCAGGCCGGCGAGACGCGAGGAGAATTTTCCGTTCGGGCTGTGATCGATCGCGAGCAGCAACCGCTCCAGATTCGGAACGAAGCCCCGCGCCTCGATCTCCTCGCGCTCCAAGCGCTCCTTCTCGTCCTTGCCGAGCGGGACACGCGCGAGCGCCCAGCGCAGCATCGGCGGCATGGCCATCGTGGTGGTGATCGCCATGGCAACGATCATCGTGAACAGATTCTGGCTCAATGCACCCATCGCGAGGCCGATGCTGGCGACGATCACCTCGGTCGAGCCGCGCGCATTCATGCCGCAGGCGATCGCCAGCGACTCCGCCTTGCTCAATCCGCCGATCTCTCCGCCGATGAAGGCGCCGGCGAATTTGCCGATGCTCGCGATCGCGATCAGGCCGAGGGTCATGAGCAGCAGGGTGGTGCTGGTCAGGACCGTCAGATCCGCGCTCAGACCGGCTGCACCGAAGAACACCGGCATGAAAAATGCCATGATCAACCCGCGCAACTGCTGGTCGATGTGGCGCGTCAGGATCGGGGATTCGCCGATCAGGATGCCGGACACGAAAGCACCGAGCACCGTATGGACTCCGATCGCATGGGTCGTCAGCGCCATCAGGCCCATGACCCCGAGGATCATCGTGATCACGGCAAATTCACTCTCGAGGTTGTCATTCGCCCATCGGATCAGCCAGAACACGACCCGCCGCCCCACCGTCAGGCTCACGGCCAGAAAGGCCGCCGCACCGAGCACGCTCTTCGCCACGCTGAGAACATCGATCTTGCCGGCCTGCGCCAGGCCGAACGTGACGGCGATGATGATCCAGCCGATGGTGTCCTCCAGGATGGCGGACGCGACGATCACCTGCCCAAGGTTGCGGCGCGTGAACTTCATGTCGCGGACGATCGCGGCCACGATCTTGATCGATGAGATCGACAAGGCCGTACCCAGGAACAGCGACGTGAGCAGGCGCTGGTCGGGCCGCGGCAACAACGAGTCGGGCAGGAATTCGCCGAGCGCGACGCCGCACGCGAAAGGCACGGCGACGCCGGTGAGCGACACGCTGATGGCGGCGGCGCCCACTTTTCTTACCAGCTTGAGGTCGGTCTCCATCCCGGTGAGCAGCAGCAGCAGCAGGATGCCGAACTGCGATATCGCGTCGAGCATGCTCTTCTGCACGGGCGTGCTGGGAAACAGCGCGTGCTGCAGGTCGGGCCATAGCAGGCCGAGCAGCGAGGGACCAAGAATGACGCCGGCGAGCAGCTGGCCCATGACGGCCGGCTGGCCGATGCGCAGCATGGCCTCACCGAGCAGGCGCCCCGACAGCATCAAAACGACGATCTGGGCCAGGAAAAGCGCTTCCGAGGGCCCTGCCCCGCCGTCAGCGGCGAGCGCGCGTCCGGCCCCGAACACGCCGCTCGCCACGATTACGGCGCCGCAGGCGTAAGACGCCGTGCGCCCGCGCGCTCGCAATCCGACCAAGTTGGTGATGCTCATCGATTCGCCCCCCAACATAATCCGTTGGGGCGTCGTTGGTTCCGTTCGTTTTCCTGGCGCTTCACCCGCGCGCGCGCAGGCTCTGCAAATCGGGCAGCTTCTGCCGAACGCGACCGATGTCCTTCCACGGGTCCTGCTTAAGCCCGCGCAGGCGCTTCATCAGGTTCAGGACGGTATATTGATTGCCGCCGGTGGTGCGGCCAAGCTCGCGCCAGGACACCGGGACGGAGACCGGCGCACCTTCGCGTGCGCGGGTCGAAAAGGCGGCAACCGAGGTCTGCTCGAGCGAGTTGCGCAGGTAGTCGACGAAGATTTTTCCCTTGCGCAGCGACTTGGTCATGGTGGCGACGTAGCGCTCAGGCTCGTCCGCCGCCATCGCCTGCGCGAAAGCCTGCACGAAAGTCTTGGTCGTGTCCCAGTCGGCGGGCTCGATCGGGAGCACCACATGCAGACCCTTGCCACCCGAAAGCTTGACGAAGGTTTCAAGTCCGATTGCAGCGAGCCGCTCGCGCACGTCCTGCGCGGCGGCCAGCACATCGGACCAGCCGGTGCCGTCGCCCGGATCGAGGTCGAACACGACCCGGTCGCAGTGATCCAGCCGGTCGATCATCGAGCCGCGAACATGGACCTCCAGGACGCCGGCCTGGACGAGCGACAGCAGTCCATCGATATTCTCGATGGCTATGATCTGGCGCTTGTTCGAATCCGTCACGGTGCGCAGGTTGCGCTCGGTCAAGCCGGCCGACGCGTGCTTCTGGAAGAAGCACTGACCCTTGGTGCCTTCCGGGCAGCGCACCAGCGAGAGCGGGCGGCCCACCACATGCGGCGCCATCAAGTCCCAGACCTCGCGGTAGTAATCGGCTAGGTCCTGCTTGGTGACCCCGACGTCGACCCAATAGACGCGGTCCGGGTGGGTGAGCCGGACGTCGCTGTCATCCCAGGGCTTGGCGTGGTGGGCCGAAGCCGTCGCAGATGACCGCGGCGCGGCCGGTTTGGCGCCGGCCTTCCGGGTGGCCTTCGAGGCGGCCTTCGGCCGGACCGGCTTGGTGCGCTTCACGGCGGCTTTTGCGGCGTGAGCGGCGGCGCGTGCGCCCCTGGATTCCTTCGACCTCCGGGCGCTGCGCCCCGATATCTTATCTCGACCCGCCATGGTGGCGACCTCCCGTACGACTTCCCGGGCCGGCTTGTCCTCGCGCAGCCCCTTGAACGCAGCTTGGCGCACCAAGCCGTCCGCGGTCCAGCCGCGGAAATGCGACTCGACCACGTGCTTCGGCTGCACCCAGCGAATATCGCGGCGGCGCTCCGTCGGCGGAATTCGGTCGAAGGGCAGCTTTGGGATCTCCAGCGGATGCAGCCGCTTCCACAAATCCTGCGCGGTCGCGCGTGTGTAGCCGGTGCCCATGCGCCCCGCATAGACGAGGCGGCCATGGTCGTAATATCCGAGCGCCAGCGATCCCACTGCGCGCGCCAGCGCGGTCGAGGGCACGTAACCGCCGACGACGAATTCCTGCGCATTGGCGCATTTCGACTTGATGAAGATTTCGGAACGGCCCGAACGGTAAGGCGCGTCCTTGCGTTTCGAGACAATGCCTTCGAGCGCCATCTCGCACGCCCGGCGGTGCACCTGCGAACCTTCCGTCTCGAAATGCTCGCTCAGCCGGATCGGGCCCAACGCCTTGGCGCGGGCCAGCAAGTCCGCGAGCAGCCGTTTGCGTTCGATCAGCGGCTCGTCGGTGAGATCGTGGCCGTCGAGATGGAGAAGATCGAACACGTAATAGACGAAGCGTTTGCGCTCGCCTGATTTGAGCGCAGCCTGGAGTCCCGAGAAGCTCGATACGCCGTTCTGGTCCTCGATGACGATCTCGCCATCGATCAGAGCCGTGGTGACCGGGAGTTTCGCCACGGCTTGCGCCACATTGGGAAACCTGTCCCCCCAGTCGAGACCCTTGCGGGTGAGGAGCCGCACCTGGCCGTGGTCGAGCCGGGCCTGGATGCGGTAGCCGTCGAACTTGACCTCGTGCACCCAGCCCGGCCCGTCGGGCGCCTGCGTCCGCAGTGTCGCGAGCGACGGCGGGATGAAATCCGGCAACGGCGCGTAGCTTTTGGGCTCCACCTTGCGGTTGCGCGCGGGTTTGCTCCGCTTTTTTGCATCGGACCTCCGCGCGGCGCGCGCGCGCCTCTGTCGCGGCTTTGCGGCTGGCCGCGGTTTTGCCGCTGGTCGCGGTGTCGCGACGGAGCGCGGCTTTGCGGCGACCGTGCGCGGCTTGGGCGCCGCTTTCGTCTTGGGCTCGGACGCGCGGTTCGACTGCCAGACGCGTTTGCGTCCCCTGCCCTCCGCGATGTCGGAGATCGAGCGGCCGCTGACGACCGACAACGGCTCCTCTTCCAGGATGTCGGGATCCTTCGGACCACGCGCCGCCTCGTCATGCGCCTTGATGAGCAGCCAGTTCGCCTTCTTGTCGCCCGGGCGCCCGTGCATGCGCACGAGGTGCCACAGGCCGTGCAGCTTCTTGCCGTCGAGCGTGAAGGTAAGGTGGCCCTTCGCAAGGCCCTTGTCGGGATCGTCGACCGGGGTCCATTCGCCGCGATCCCAGATCAATACGGTCCCGCCGCCATATTGGCCTTGCGGAATGGTGCCCTCGAACGTGTTGTAGTCGATCGGATGATCCTCGACCTGGACCGCCAGCCGCTTCTCGCCCGGCACCAGGCTCGGACCGCGTGTTACCGCCCAGCTCTTCATCACGCCGTCATGCTCAAGCCGCAGGTCGTAATGCAGCCGGCGCGCGGCGTGCTTCTGGATCACGAACTGGCTGCCCTTGCGCCGCCCCTGCTTGCCGCGCGGCTCGGGGGTCGCGTTGAACTTGCGCTTGGCGTGATAGGCCTGAAGGCTCATGGCTAAACCCGCGCAAAGACCAGCAAAAGCTTCAGATAGCGTCTCCAATTCGCACGCGGTCCCATGGCTCTGCTCGCTGATCCGGTTGCGCTCGCGCGCAGGTCCCCGGCGGGGAAACGCCTGGGCGACCGGCGGGTTCCAGGCCCGGAACTAGGGCAGTCCGTGTGGGCGGCACGGTTCGCGGTCGGGGCTCGTGGCCTTGCCACGGCCGCGCCCTCCGCACCGTCTTGACGGCCCCCCTTGGTGGCGCGACAGTTCGACCAACAAGCAGCCAATGCATCGGCGCCGGCCACCGCGGGTCTGCCACGGTCGGGGTTCCGCCACAACCGACGGGAGGAATGCCATGTCCAAGCGCCGTCAATCCCCTGATTCCAGCCGCCGCAATTTCCTCAAAAGCGCCACGCTGGCCGGCGCCGCCACGCTGACCGCGCCGGTCGCGGCGCCGGCGCAAGTCAATGCGCCGCGTCGCGACCTGAAGGCCGCGGCGCCCGGCCCACGCCAGATCGCGGTCGAGACCCAGCCGCCGTCGAAGGACACGGTCAATCAGAGCTCGAGCGGCGGCGACTTCATGGTCGACGTGCTCAAGACCCTCGACTTCGACTATCTGGCGATGAACTGCGCCTCGAGCTTCCGCGGCATTCACGAGGCGCTCGTCAACTACGGCAAGAACCAGCCCGAGATCCTCACCTGTCCGCACGAGGAGATCGCGGTCCATATGGCGCAGGGTTACGCCAAGATGGAAGGCAAGCCGATGGCCATGATGTGCCACGGCACCGTCGGCCTCCAGCACGCCTCGATGGCGATGTATAATGCGTGGTGCGACCGCGTGTCGGTCTATGTCATGATCGGCAATATCGTCGAAGCCAACAAGCGGGCGCCCGGTGTGGAGTGGGTGCATTCGGCGATCGACCCCGCCGCGCTGGTGCGCGACTTCGTCAAATGGGACGACCAGCCGACATCGCTGCAGCATTTCGCGGAATCGGCGGTGCGCGCCTACAAGATCGCGGTGACGCCCCCTATGGCGCCGGTTCTGCTGTCGCTCGACGCCGAGCTGCAGGAAAATCCGATTCCGGACCCCGAAGGCCTGCGCATTCCCAAGCTTTCCCGGGTAGTCCCGCCGCAGGCCGATACGGGCGCGCTCGCCGAGACCGCCAAGATGCTGGTCGCAGCCGAGAACCCGGTGATCATCTGCGACCGCCTCGCGCGCAGCGCCGACGGCATGGCGCGCCTTGTCGAGCTTGCAGAGACGCTGCAATGCCCGGTCCTCGACATGCAGGGCCGCATGAACTTCCCCTCGCGCCATCCGCTCAATCATACGTTCCGGCGCGACGCGGTGCTGAGCCAGGCCGATGTGATTCTCGGCATCGAGATGAACGACATGTTCGGAGCGGTGAATGCGTTCAGCGACCGCATCGTCCGCACCACTCGCTCCGTCACCAAGAAAGACGCCAAGACCATCACGCTCGGGGTTCGCGACCTCTACATGAAGGCGAACTACCAGGATTTCGGGCGCTACCAGGAGGTCGATCTTGCGATCGCGGGAGACGGCGAAGCCTCGCTGCCGGCGCTCATCGACGCCGTGAAGCGGCTGGTCGATGCGGGCCGCCAGTCGGCCTACGAGGCACGCGGCAAGAAGCTCGGCGCGGCGCGCCTCGCCATGGTGGAGCGCGCGAAGTCGGACGCCACCATCGGGTGGGACGCGAGCCCGATCACGACCGCGCGCATGTGCGCGGAGGTTTATGCGCAGATCAAGGACGAGGACTGGTCGCTGGTCGGCAACGCGATCCGCAACACCTGGCCGCACAAGCTGTGGAATTTCGACAAGGCCCACCGCTGGAACGGCGGCTCGGGGGGCGCCGGCGTCGGCTACAACGCGCCCGCCTCGCTCGGCGCGGCGCTCGCCAACAAGCGGCACGGACGGCTCACCGTGACGTTTCAGGGCGACGGAGACCTGATGATGGTGCCCAATACGCTATGGACCGCCGCACACCACCGCATCCCGATCCTCTATGTGGTGCACAACAACCGCGCCTATCATCAGGAATACATGTATCTGCAGGCGATGGCCGCCCGACACGGGCGCGGCATCGAGAATGCCCATATCGGCACCACCATCACCGATCCCAATGTCGACTATGCGACGGTGGCGCGCGGCTTCGGGGTCCACGGGGAAGGCCCGATCGTCGACCCGAAAGATCTCGGGCCGGCGTTGACGCGCGCGATCGCGGCGGTCAAGAGCGGCCAGCCCGCGCTGGTCGACGTCGTCACCGATCCGCGCTGAGGAGCAGCCCCATGACACGCTTCAATCGGCTCATCGTGGCGGCCGCGATCCTGCTCGGCGCCGGCAGCTTGGCGGCGCCGACGCGCGCCCAGGATGCGCCGGCGGGCGACGCCGCCAAAGGCAAACGCATCTATCTGGCGGACGGCTGCTTCACCTGCCACGGACGTTCCGGCCAGGGCGGCGCCTATAACGGCCCCGCCCCGTTTCTCGCGAAAACCCAGATGCCGTTCGACGGATTCAAGGGCCAGCTGCGCGCACCGTCCAACGACATGCCGGCCTATTCGGACGCGGTGATGTCGGACCAGGACATCGCCGATATCTATGCTTTCGTGCAATCGCTGCCGGGCCGCAGCAACGCGAAGGACATCGCGATCTTGAACAACTGAGCGACCGCCGTCGCTCAGAGCCCGGCGAGATATCGCGCCATGGCGTCGCGCTCGCTGTCGGACAGCGCTTCCATGAATTGCGGCATGTCGCCGTTATTGGCCCGCGTGCCGTCTGCGAAGCTTTTCATCGCCGCCGCCAAATAATCGTAGCTCAACCCCGCGAGCCGCGGCGCCGGCGGGCCCCCCTCGAATTTCGACTGGTGGCACGGCTGACACTGGGCGATGCCGTTGGGCGGCGAGGCGCCAGCGCCACTGGCCTGCGCCGGCCACGTCTTGGCGGCGAAGTAATTGGCGATCTGGCGCAGATCGGCCAGCGAGATGTCCGCCACCACGGGACCCATGACCGAATTCTTGCGCTCGCCGCTCTTGTAATTGTGCAACTGCTTATAGAGGTAGCTCGCCTGCTGACCCCAGATGATCGGCGTGGTCTTCGGATCGGCGGGCATCCCGCTCTCGCCATGGCAGGCGGCGCAAGCCTGGACCAGCGCCTGCACATCGGCGCCATTGGCCGCCCCTGCGCAGACAATCCCAACGACGGCAAAAACGGTCACAAACAGACGACTCGACATCGCAACTCCCCTCGCATGCTCACGGTACCGGACCAACACATGACGAGCATGCCGTGAAGATCGGCTGTGCACAAGCCGGGCAATCCTCCCTTGTGGCAGTCCTGCTGGCCCTCCGACGCTGACCGTCGGAATAGACCGTGAGGTTCTTACTGTCCGGATCGCGCGGCATGACGCAACGTTTGCGGAATTCACGCGGCCCCCGCGTGGGCCGGATCGCGACCGACGGATCCGCTACTTCACTCCGAGACTCATTTTGTCGATCGCCGGCACCCATTTGTTCACCTCGTCCTGCATGAACTGGGTGAACTCCGCCGGCGTCATGGCTTTGGTCTGGATCGCCTCGGCGGCCAACTGCTCTTGGACTTTAGGCAGTTGCATCGATTTATTCACGACGGCGTTGATGTCGTCCACGATTCGTGGGGAAAGGCCCGCCGGCCCCGAAAGCCCGTACCAAGTCCGCACCACAAGTTCCGGATAGCCGAGCTCGACCAGCGTCGGCACGTCGGGCAGTTCCGGCACGCGCTGCGCCGACGAGATCGCCAGCGGACGCAACGTGCCGGCGCGAATATGCTCGCTCATGGTCGAGAGCGTCATGCTGCCGAGCTTCACGTGGCCCGCCACCAGGTCGAGAATGGCGGCGCCGCCGCCGCGATAGACCACATGGGTCAGCTTGATGTGCTCCCTGGCGGCGACATATTCGGCCACCATGTTGCCGACCGACCCGATGCTCGGCGACACATATTCGAGCCCGTCCTTTTGGGCGCGCATGAGCGCCAGCAACTCCTGGAAGGTCTTCACCGGCGATGAATTGTGCACCGCGAAAACGTTGGGCGGTCCGCCCAGATAGGCAATGTGGGTAAAGTCGCGCACCGGATCGAAGCCGGCGTTGCGGTTCATCGCCGGAGCGAGCACGTGCGACGGCATGCCGGAGACGATGAGGGTGTAGCCATCGGGCTCCGCCCGGGCCACCGCGGCCGTGCCGATCAGGCCGCCGCCGCCGGTGCGGTTCTCCACGAAGAACTGCTGGCCCAGCGCCTCGCTCAGCCGCTCGGCAAAGACCCGGCCCAAGAGGTCGTTCGCCCCGCCCGCCGCATAGGCCACGATGACCCGGACCGGCTTGGCGGGCCAGTCCGCGCCGGCCGCGACGGCCATCATCATGGCGCCGAAGGTGGCGGCGATCGCGACAGCCTTTTGCGCGAACAATCGGCGCATCATTTCCTCCCGCGGCGCACGCGCCGTGGGCGCCTCTCGCGCCTGTCGGCTGGCGGGCCAGCCGACTCCCGGCACCCATCGCCATCTGTTATGACCACCCGGCATAGCTTCCGGCATAGCTTGTTGGCCCGGTCGGAGTGTACGGTGCTGGCCCCCACGGGGCGAGTGGAAAGCAGCCATGAACGAGCGCGGCAACCTGCAGGGTCATATCGCCTATGACGACCTGCGCGAGTGGCTCGACCATGCCGAGCGCCTGGGCGAGGTTCGCCATGTGAAAGGCGCGACCTGGCAGGAGGACATCGGGCTCGCCGCGGAGGCGATCTTGCGCGCCGAGAACGGTCCCTGCGTGGTGTTCGACGACATCCCCGGCTGCCCCAAGGGTTTTCGGCTGCTGCTCAACATCTTCGCCGGGACGCGCCGCAACATGACTTTCGGCTTTCCGGATCACCTGGGCAAATGGGAGCTGAGCGAAGCCTATCGCGACGCCTATCTCAAGGACATGAAGCTGGTGCCCCATGAGATGGTGGCCGACGGCCCGGTGCTCGAGAACATCATGACGGGCGACGACGTCGACGTGCTCAAATTCCCCTCCCCGGTCTGGCACGAGAAGGACGGCGGCCGCTATATCGGCACCGGCACCTATTCGATCACCCGCGACCCGGACGAGAACTGGCTCAATGCCGGCGCCTACCGGGCGCAGGTGCACGACAGGAACTCGGTCGGCGTGCTGATGGCGACCGGCCACCACGGCTATCTGCATCGCGAAAAATACTGGAAGAAAGGCGAGCCGCTGCCGATCGTGATGGTGCTGGGCGGCGATCCGCTCGCCTTCTTCTACGGCGGCACCGAGGCCCCCTATGGGGTGTTCGAGATGGACATCATCGGCGGGTTGCGCGGGCGGCCGGTGAAGATGGTCAAGGGCCGGGTCACTGGACTGCCGTTTCCCGCGCATGCCGAGATCGTGCTCGAAGGCTACATCACCCCGGACAAGCGCGCGACCGAAGGTCCGTTCGGCGAATGGACCGGCCACTATGCGGGCGGCGCGGCGGCACGCCCGGTGCTCGACATCAAGGCGATCTACCACCGCAACGACCCGATCCTGCTCGGCGTGCCGCCCATGGGGGCCGGGCCCGACGAGATGGCGCGCTATCGCGCGGTGCTGCGCTCTGCCATGGTGAAGCAGAACATGACGGCGGCCGGCGTGCCGGAGGTCGTCCAAGTCTGGTGTCACGAGATCGGCGGCTCACGCCTGCTGCACGGCGTCGCGATCAAGCAGAAATATCCCGGCCACGCCACCCAGGCGGGCTTCATCGCGGCGCAGTGCGGCGCGGCCGCCTATGCGTCGAAGTACGTGATCGTGGTCGATGACGACGTCGACGTCACCAATCTCGACCACCTGCTGTGGGCGATGCTGACCCGCACCGAGCCCAAGGAATCGATCCAGTTCATCCAGAATGCCTGGGATTCGCCCGCCGATCCGCGCCTTGCGCCGGAGAAGCGCGCCGTCGGCGACATGACCCATTCGGTCGCGGTGATCAACGCCTGCAAGCCCTATCATTGGCGCGACAAGTTTCCGCCCAGCAATACGCCGAGCCCGGAAATCACCCGCAAGGCCAAGGAAAAGTTTGGTTGGTTGCTGGATGGGAAGAAAGGTCCGTAGGGTGGGTTGAGCGAAGCGAAACCCACCGTTCGGCGCGGCGAATAGCGAATATGTGACACATCATGCCCAACACCAAGACCTACGACTACATCATCGTCGGCGCCGGCTCCGCCGGCTGCACCCTGGCGAACCGCCTGTCGGAGGACAGCGACGCCAAGGTGATGCTGCTCGAGGCCGGCGGCTGGGACCGCGACCCCTGGATCCACATTCCGCTCGGCTGGCCGCGCCTTTTGCTCAACTGCATGCATGACTGGATGTATTTCTGCGAGCCCGAGGAGAGCATGGGCGGCCGCGGCGTCGAATGCGCGCGCGGCAAGGTCGTGGGCGGCTCGTCCTCGATCAACGCCATGGCCTATGTGCGGGGCCACCGCGGCGACTATGACCGCTGGGCAGCGGCCGGCCTCACCGAATGGTCCTATCCGCATGTCCTGCCCTATTTCCGCCGGCAGGAATCCTGGGAAGGCGGCACCAGCTATTTCCGCGGCGGCGATGGCCCGCTCACCGTGCGCACCACGCGCTTCGCCGACCCGCTGGTCGACGCCTTCGCGGCGGCGGGCGCCTCCGCGGGCTATCCGGCAACCGCCGATTACAACGGCGCGCGCCAGGAGGGTTTCGGCCGCTGGCAGATGACGGTGCGCGACGGGCGGCGCTGCAGCGCCGCGGTCGGCTATCTCAGGCCCGCGTTGAAGCGCCGCAATCTCACCGTCATGGTCGGCGCGCTCGCGAGCCGCGTCGTGCTCGACGGCACCCGCGCCATCGGCGTCGAATATGTGCGGCGTGGCCGCGAGGCCATCGTGCATGCCGATCGCGAGGTGATCCTGTGCGGCGGCGTGATCAACTCGCCCCAGCTCCTGATGCTGTCCGGCATCGGCGACCCGGGCGCGCTCGCACCCCATGGCATCGCGACCGAGGTGCCGCTCGCCGGCGTCGGGAAAAATCTGCAGGATCACATCTCGGTCGGCCCCGTCTGGGCGCGCGCGGAGAGGGGCCCGTTCCACCGCCACATGCGGGTCGACCGCATTCTGCGCGCGCTCGCCAAGGCCTATCTGGGCGGCGACGGCATGGCGGGCGACCTGCCAGGCGGCATCATGGCGTTCCTCAAGAGCCGCAGCGACGCGGCGCTGCCCGACATCCAGCTTCTGTTCAATGCCGCCCCGATGACGGCGCATCCGCATTTCCGGCCCTTCCGCAAACCTTACGAGGACGGCTTCTCGTGCCGCGCCGTGCTGCTGCGCCCGGAAAGCCGTGGCGAGCTGCGCCTGCGCTCGGCCGACCCGGCCGCGGCGCCGCGCATATGGCAGAATTTTTTCAGCGCCGGGCGCGACCGCCAGACGCTGCGCGACGGCGTCCGGATGGTGCGCGCCATCGCGGCGCAACCGTCGATGCGGCCCTTCATCGCGCGCGAGCTCGCGCCGGGCTCGGACTCCGACGCCGACATCGATGCCCTCATCCGACAGAGCGGCATCACGGTGCATCATCCGGCCGGCACCTGCCGGATGGGCGCGACCACCGACCCGCTCGCGGTGGTCGATCCGGCGCTGCGCGTGCGCGGCGCGGAAAACCTGCGGGTGGTCGACGCCTCGGTCATGCCGGACCTCATCGGCGGCAACATCAACGCGCCCGTGATCATGATCGCCGAGAAGGCCGCCGACCTGATCCGCGGGCGCACGCCGCTCGCCCCGGTGACCGCCGGCGTCGCCGCGTCACAACGAATTGCCGGTTGAGGGCGGACCCACGATGGACGACCAGACCAATATCCGATGGCCCGACACGATCTACGACCACTTCCGGCGGGTCGGGAT
>DATBBS010000231.1:0-3550 GCA_036270895.1 Xanthobacteraceae bacterium | reverse complement strand
CTGCTCGCGCTGACCTGGGGCGGCACCCGCTATCCCTGGGCGTCGCCGCAGATCGTCGGCCTGTCCGCGCTGGCGATCGTCTTTGCGGCAGGCTTTCGCTGGCGCATCGCGCACGCGGCCGAGCCTTACCTGCCGCTGCCGATCCTGCGCAACTCGGTGGTGCGCACCGGCGCGCTCAGCAGCGCCTGCGCGGTCGGCGCCTCGATCGGCCTCACGGTTTTCGTGCCGTTCTACTATCAGCTCGTCCACGACATGTCGGTCACCACGTCCGGCCTTTTCCTCATCCCGATCGCCGTCATGACGACCCCAGGCTCCATCCTGGCGGGCCGCGCCATGATGCATCTGCAGCATTACAAGCGGATATCGCTGATCTGCATGTGTTTCGCGATCGCCGCCACGGCCTATCTCGCGTGGCGGCCGGCGGCCTCGCCCTTTGTGGTGATGGTGGCGCTCGGGGTAATCGGGCTCGGCGTCGGCTCGGTGTTTCCGCTGTCGACCGTGTGCATCCAGAACGCGGTGGCGCCGTATCAGATGGGCACCGCCACCGGCGTGATGAATTTCTTCCGTGCGCTGTGCGCCTCGCTGGTGGTCGCCATCATGGGCGCGATCGTGCTTGCCGGCTTCGGGGTGGCGCCCGACCGCGGCCGCGGCGCCGAAGCGTTGATCGCGGCGGGCGCTGCGAGCGGCCACGCCGCCTATGTGTTCCGCTGGGTCTTCGTCGCCGCCGCGGCGTTTCTGGTGGTGGGCCTGGTCGCGCTCATCCGGTTGCCGGAGCGGCCCTTGCGCGGCGGGTCGGGCCGGCCGGCGGGGTAGGGGTTGCAGCAAAGCGAGGCGCGCCCACCCCAACGACCCGACGAAATGCGAGAATTACAGCCCCAGCGCCTTCTCGGCCCAGCGCAGCACGGTGTCGCTGTTGAGGAAGGCGAGCACGGCGGGCTCGACCTGGACGACCGCCCCGCTCGGCACCACTGCGGTCGCCACGATCACGTCGCAGCGGTCGTTGAACGCAACGGCGAGCGTCGAGCCAGCGGCGCGGCCAACCACGTCATAGGGCCGGCTGCGGCCCTTCATCCAGGCGACCGCGATCTCACGGCCCGGACTGGCTGCGGAAAACTTGGGACCGAACAGGTCGACATCGGCGACCCGCTCGAGCTCCTCGTCGTCGGAAACGCCGGTGGCGCAATTGCAGAACCCGATCTTGGGACGCAGATAGACGTCGACCTGCGTGCCGCAATCCTCCGCGCCGCAGCGGTAGGCGCGCCCCAGCCCCCACTGGTCCATCAGGAAGGGCCATTTGACCTCGGTGAACACCGGATGGGTCTCGCGCGGGCCAGCGGATTTGGCCGCCAGCACCACCGCGCCGGCGCCCGCCGCAACGGCGCAAACCGCAAGCGCGATGGCGAGGGGCCTTTTCATGGCGCTGATCCGACGAACGGCAAGCTTCTCAATTCTTCACCAGGAAAAGTTTTGCCGTCGCGACGGCCGGCCGGTCGGAATCGGCGTCTTTCGCCAGCCCGACCACCTTCTCGTAATAGGCCGTGGCCTTGGGCTTGTCGCCGAGCCGGTCGGCCGCCTGCGCGGCGCCCGCATAGGCGTTGAAGCGGTTGGGCTCTTTTTTGAGGGTGGCTTCGAAGGCGGCCAGCGCCTCGCCCGCCAATCCGCGGTCGAGCAGCATGACGCCCAGCAGTTCGCGGGCGGGCGCGGGCGGGCCCGGCGTCACCGGATGCTTTTCGGTCTTGTCCTCGGCGTCGGCGGCGGCGCGCATCGCGGTGAGCGCCTCGTCGTTTTTGCCCTCGGCGTAGAGCACCCAGGCGGTCGCGATCTGGCCCTGGATGTCGACGATTCCGGACCAATAGGCGTCCTTGGCGTCCCGCAGCTTGTCGCGCAGCTCCGCGAGCTTGCCGATGTCGGCGCGCGCCGCATCGAGCTGGCCCGAATGCGCGGCGCCCATCGCGCGCGCGAAATGCGTCATGGCATCCGCATAGGCGACCGGGCTCGGCTTGACCTGGAGCTCCGCCGCACCCTTCCAGTCGCTGCGTTCCATCATGTAGCGCGCGTGACTCGCGGCATTCGCATAGAAGCCGGCGAAGCGCTTGTAGCCCTCGGTCGCCTCCATCTGGTCGACGACAGCGCGGGCGCTCTTGTCCTGTCCGAGTTGGAGATAGGCATAGACGAGATAGTCCATGCCGTGCATCCCGTCGTCCCATTCCTTGTCGGCCTTCGCTGCCTTCACCGAGGCGAGGTTGGAGGCGATCGACTCCTTCCAATAGCCGACGCGGGTGAAGATGTGGGACGGCATGTGCTGGGCATGCGGCGCGGCCGGCGCGATCCCGGCATAGCGGGTGGCGGCGTTGAGGCCTTTGTCGGCGATCGCGGGGTAGTCGTAAAGGTGGATCAGGTAGTGCGCGACCCCGGGGTGCTGCGGCTGGCGGGCGAAGATGGGCTCGAGAATGGCCGCGCCTTTGAGCTGGTTGGCATAGGTCTTGTCGGTCGGCGACGCGGCGACGTTGAGCGTGATGGCGTAAAAGATCTGCGCCTCGTCGTCATCCGGATAACGCAGCGCCACCGCCTCGATCGCCTTGAGATAGGATTGGACGCGCGTGCGATGGTCGAGCTTGTCGTAATCGGTATAGAAAGCGAGGAGCGAGTCGATGAAGTCGCGCTCGCGCGGCGTCTTGGCGCCGATCTCTTTGGCCTTTTGCAGCGCCGCTAGTCCGAGCGGAAGATTTTCGGTCGGCGGCGGCGCGTGCGGGTTGTTGAGCATCGAGAGCGCGATGCCCCACAGCGCGATGCCGCATTGCGGATCGGCCTTCAGCACGTCCTCGAAAATCGCCTGCGACTCGCGATACCAGAACGAATGCTGGTAGCGCATGGCGCGGTCGAACCGGCGTTGCGCCACCTCGTTGCAGGAGGTCGCGAAATGCACATTGCCGAGTTGCTGCTCGGCCGCTTCTTGACCGCCCGCTGGGGCCACTTGCGTGGCGGCGGGCGCCGCGAGTGCGATGATGGCGGTAGCCGCAAGCGCGGTCTTGTTCGCGATCTTGATCATGGGGTCCTCCGGGGCGACTGCTGGCCGACGGTGCGACAAGCGTCGATCTTTCCGGCCCGTGCCGCAAGGGCAATCTGACGGATGATCCGACCGGCGATCCGGATCCGCACCGGGTCTGCGGCGGCGACCCGGCCAATCGCCTTCTCCCCCGCTGATCAAAAGCATTCGTTATTCTAATCAAACTGTTGATAAATAACGTGAATAATGAAGTTATGACCTGGTTGTCCACAGCTTATCCACCGGGCGAGAAAACGCCGCCAATGGCCTGCAGACTCACACCGAGGCCGGCTTCAGATGCTGAGCCATACGAACCACAGGATCGCCGCCACGATGGTGTTGCCGATCCATGCCTGCCAATGCTGCGCCGTCACGTCCCGCGCCTGGGCTCCCAGCAGTCCGAACCGCGCCGCGAGCTGAAAAGCGGCGACGCCGGTCGTGGTGATGGCGGCCAGCAGGATAATGATTTTGAACATCGGGATCTGGCCACCGGGACGCGCGAGC
>DATBBS010000230.1:0-14999 GCA_036270895.1 Xanthobacteraceae bacterium | reverse complement strand
AAGAGCTTCTTTCCCGACAACGCAGTGGAGTATTTCGTCTCCTATTACGACTACTACCAGCCCGAAGCCTATGTGCCGCGCACCGACACCTATATCGAGAAGGAATCCTCGATCAACGACCAGATCGACCGCATGCGGCATTCGGCGACGCGCGCGCTGATCGAGCGCGACGACGTGATCATCGTGGCGTCGGTCTCGTGCATCTACGGCATCGGCTCGGTCGAGACCTATACGGCAATGACCTTCAAGCTCGAGCGCGGCGAGCGTGTCGACCAGCGCCAGCTGATCGCCGACCTGGTGGCGCTGCAATACAAGCGCACGCTCGGCGACTTCGCGCGCGGCACCTTCCGGGTGCGCGGCGACGTGATCGACATCTTTCCCGCCCACTACGAGGACCGGGCCTGGCGCATCCACCTGTTCGGCGACGAGGTGGAGAAGATCGAGGAGCTCGATCCCCTCACCGGCCGCAAGACCGACGAGCTCGGCTTCGTCAAGGTCTATGCCAACTCGCACTATGTGACGCCGCGCCCGACACTGTTGCAGGCGATCGCCGGCATCAAGGTCGAGCTGCGCCAGCGGCTCGAGGAGCTCAACCGCGCCGGGCGCCTCCTGGAGGCGCAGCGGCTGGAGCAGCGCACCACCTTCGACCTGGAGATGATGGAGGCCACCGGCAGCTGCGCCGGCATCGAGAATTATTCGCGCTGGCTCACCGGCCGCAAGCCGGGCGAGCCGCCGCCCACCTTGTTCGAATACGTGCCCGACCATGCGCTGGTGTTCGTCGACGAGAGCCACGTCACCATCCCGCAGATCGGCGGCATGTATCGCGGCGACTTCCGCCGCAAGGCGACGCTCGCCGAATACGGCTTCCGCCTGCCCTCCTGCATGGACAACCGGCCGCTGCGTTTCGAGGAATGGGACCTGATGCGCCCGCAATCGGTCGCGGTGTCGGCGACGCCGAGCGCCTGGGAGCTCGAGCAGTCGGGCGGCGTGTTCGTCGAGCAGGTGATCCGCCCGACCGGCCTGATCGACCCGCCGGTCGAGGTGCGCCCCGCCCGCACGCAGGTCGACGACGTGATCGGCGAGGTGCGGGCCGTCGCGCAGAAGGGTTATCGCGCGCTGGTGACGGTGCTGACCAAGCGCATGGCCGAGGACCTGACCGAATATCTGCACGAGCAGGGAATTCGCGTCCGCTACATGCATTCCGACATCGACACGCTGGAGCGCATCGAGATCATCCGCGACCTGCGGCTGGGCGCCTTCGATGTGCTGGTCGGCATCAACCTGCTGCGCGAGGGCCTCGACATTCCCGAATGCGCGCTGGTCGCCATCCTGGACGCCGACAAGGAAGGTTTTTTGCGCAGCGAGACCAGCCTGATCCAGACCATCGGCCGCGCCGCGCGCAATGTCGACGGCAAGGTGGTGCTCTATGCGGACACCGTCACCGGCTCGATGGAGCGCGCCATGGCGGAGACCAACCGCCGGCGCGAGAAGCAGCGCGACTACAATACCGAGCATGGCATCACGCCGGAAAGCATCCGCCGCGGCATCGCCGACATCATGGACAGCGTGTATGAGCGCGACCACGTGCTGATCTCGACCGGCGCCGGCGGGGCCGGTGAGTTCGAGGACGCCGCCACCATCGGGCATAATTTCGAGGCGGTGATCGCCGACCTGGAGACCCGCATGCGCGAGGCCGCCGCCGACCTCGATTTCGAGGAAGCCGCCCGCCTGCGCGACGAGGTCAAGCGCCTGCGCGCCACCGAGCTCGCCGTGGTCGACGACCCGACCGCGAAATATCCTTCGTCCTCTCCCCGCGCGCCGCGAGCCCCCTCTCCTCGCGCACTGCGGGCAAAGGGTGGGAGTGAGGGGCAGCGTGCCGCGGGTGCGCGCGGCAACGGCCCGCGCAAACCCACCCTCGACGAAATGGGTCCCGGCCCGGAATCCGCCCCCTATCGCGGCCCGCGCTCGACCCTGGGCAAGCCCGGCATGCGCGGCGGCTTCAAGCCGAAGCGGCGCCATTGATCGCGGTTGCAGGACGGCGCATGAAAGTTTTACGCAACCGAACGGGGGCCATCGCGATGGCGGGACAAAAGATCGCCTCAAACCTATTTCTGCTCGGCCTGCTTGCAGGCCTGAGTGCCTGCGCGGCCGACAGCACCGCGACGCCGTTGGGTCCCGCGCCCGCCGTGGAGGCCGCGCCGCAGCGGCTCACCGCAACGCAGATCAGCGAGCAGTGCTGGATGAAGAACGAGGCCAACAAGGGCGACATCGACCAGCGCATGAAGATCGTCAACAAATGCATCGACGCCAAGACGAAGGAGCAGCAGGGGCGATAGGGGAATGACCTGGGGAGCCAATTTCAACGAGAGCGCCTAACGCCATGCATCGCCGTCGGGGCCCTGGCGGCGGCGCGCCCCGAGCCCTGCAAGCCGACGGCCCCCTGCCCGACACCCGTTTCGGGGCTTGGCGCGCATGACAGCAAAATCGTGCTATCTTCACCCGCGTCGTCACCTCGTCACAGGGAGAGCACCATGGCCAAGGGTCAGATGAAGCCCAGCAGGGAAAAGAAGAAGCCGAAGGCCGACAAGAACAAGAAGCCGAAGCACCAGCCGTTCGGCGGCGCGACGCCGCAAGGGCAGAGCTCGGGCCATCCCGGCTTCAATCCCTTCGCCAAGAAGACCTGAAGCGGCCGAAGAGACTCTAGCGCACCCCGGCGGGCGAGCTCGGCGCCGGCGCCGCGCGCTCGCCGCGCGGCAGCGGATAGTCGGCGCGGTCGTAGAGGCGGCGGATGCCGTCGCTGTCGAAGCGCGTCTCGTCGACTTCCAGGGTGGCGCCGAGCAGCAACTCGGGGTCGAGCTCCTCGACCGCGAAGCGGATCGCTTCCGCGGCGGTGTCGAAGCGGCGGTATCCCATCGGCCGCCCGCGTTTGCGGCTGCGGCTCGGAAACAATTCGGCGGGCACGCCGTAATCGAAGGGGTCCATCCGTGATCCGTCGGTTGCGCGCGGCAGCGCTAGGCTGGGCGGCCGGCGTGGCAAATGCCGGCGACGGCCGCATCATACACCTTTCGGGGCGGCGCGGGCGCGAATTCAACTCATCGGACGCCTGTGTGGCCCGGTAACGCCGTCAAACCAGCATAACACACCCGGGCCGATCATGGTTAACGAACGGTAAATGGAGGCGGCGGGCTGCCGCAACTGATGCGGGCGACGGCCTCGCGTTCCGGCCGGCTCGCCGCTTATGATGGCCGCAGGATTCGCCGCACCGGGGAAACGCCATGACCGACCACCCGATTCGCGCCCTCCTGTTGGCCAGCCTCATCGCCGCGATTCCGGCCACCTCGGACGCGCAGGCGCCGTTGTCGCCGGAGGACCAGATCTCACCCCGGCAGATGCAGACCGCGCCCTCGGCCCAGCCGGGGCCGCGCCCGAAGCGCGCCGCGCGCTCGGCGGCCCCCGCCGGGCCGGCCGTCGACAATCCGGCGCCCGCCCCCGCCGGACCCAAGCCCGCGGGGGCCGCGCGCTCGGTCGCCTGCAGCGGCGTCTTCGCCAAGGATTCGAGCCATCTCAAGCTCGCCCAGGCGTTCGAGGCGAAGAACATCGACTTCGGCGCGGTGGCGGGCCCGGACGGCACCTCGCTCAACGCGTCGATCCTCTATGGCGCCGATCCCAGGCGCCGGCTCGAGGTGCTGTGGCAGAACGAGGCGGCGCGCAGCGACGTCTCGCTGATCGTGATCACCGGGCAGTCGCAATGGAGCGCCCCGAAGGGCCTGCGGCTCGGCCTCGCGCTCGCGGCGCTGGAGAAGCTCAACGGCAAGCCGTTCAAGCTGTCGGGATTCGATCAGCCCGACGGCGGCTCGGCGCTCGACTGGCAGGGCGGCGCGCTGGCGGAGCTGCCGGGCGGCTGCAAGGTCGGCATCCGGCTCGCGCCCGACCGCAAGGCGACGCCGGAGGCGCTGGCGGCGGCGGCCGGCAAGGAATTCCTCTCCAACGACGCGGCGATGCGCGCCGCCAAGCCGGTCATCGCCGAGATCGTGCTGGGCTATTCGCAGTAGCCGCGAGGCCGCTACCGCGCGCCCGCCGCGGTCAGCGCGCGATCTCCTCGAGCACGGTGCGGCTGTTCGGCAGCACCACCAGGATCTTGTCCGCCAGGCTCACATATTTCGTGTCGCGCAGATCCGGGACCTGCCCGAGGATGTCCTGCGGCCAGGGCTGCATCTCCCATCCCGGCGGCAGGGTCATCGCCGGAGCGGCGGCGAAACGGGCGGGTGCGCCGGCGCCTGGCTTGACCGTGTCCACGATGAGCTTGCGCTGGGCATCGCTGAGCGCGGGCCCGCGCGCCATGGTCGGGATATGGTCGAGCGCGTCGTTGTGTTGGGAGAATTTGGCCGGGGTGGTCTCGGTATCGGTCGGCGCCTCGGGGACGGTGAGCGTCCCATTGGCGAAGATCTCGGGACTGGTCGCCACCGCGCTCTTGGAGCTGGGCTCCTGGGTGGCGTTCTGGTCGGGCTTGGAGGTCGAAGGCTGGACCGCATTGTTCCGGTCCGCATTCGGCGCCGGAGACTGGCCGAACGCCACCCCGGAGGTGACCAACGCGGCGCTTCCGAACAGCGCGGCCGTCATCAATGCGTCGCGGATGTGAGTTTTCATCGAGGCGCCCATGGGAAACGCTCCTTATTTGGCGAGCGGTCCTGGTCGGATCGCTTCGGTAGATACCCGCTAACTCCTGGGTCGGGATTCGGGTTCCCCGGCCTGATTTACGCCGGCCAGCCGCCTTAGTGTGGCCGTGGGCCGGACACAGTGGCATGACCCTATTTGAGGGGTTATGGGAGCGCATTCACCGCGAATGTACTGCGTGCAGTGAAGGGAGACCAAACATGACTGCAACGACTCAATTCGAGCCAGCTGGAGACCAAGCCCCGACAAGCGGGGAGTTTGAAGGCGAGATCCGCGAATTCATTCGCCGCGACGTGGCGCCATGGCGCCGGCGGCAGGATCCCGACACTCCGGCCGATCCTCCGGGGGAAAGCGTCAACATCCTGGTCCAACGCGTCGCCGGCGCGTCGCTGACCGAGATCGACAACGTCATCGGCGAGTTGCGCAGCGTGCGCGACTTCCTGCGCAACGAAGGCGACCGCGTGCAACGCGAGATCGCCGGCTACGCCACCGTGAGCCAGACCGCCATGGCGTCGATGAAGGTCATCTCCGAAAGCATGGCGCAGTGGCGCAACTCGGTGGGAGCGCCGCTCTCGCCGCGCGACTGACCACAGCATGATCCCGAAAAGCGGGCACCGGTTTTCGGACAGATCATGCTTAGATAAAAAGCCAGAGCGGGATGACGATTTGACGAATCGTCATCCCGCTCTGGAATTACGGCGAGGCGCGGCCCTCGAAGACCGCGCCACGCGCGTGCGGACGTCGCTCAGGGCGTAATGTCCGCCACTACCGTATAGGTCACCGGATCGACCAGCAGCAGGCGGCCGCCGACCCTCGCATAGGCGTAGGGACGGATCGCCGGCACCTGCAGGGCTGTCGCGGCCGGCACGGGCGCCAACACGATGCCCGCCGGCAACTGCGAGCCGACCACGTAACGGGCCGGGTAGATCGTCGGCACCGCCTCCTGTTCCACATAAACGTCGTCGGCATTGTCCAGATAGTCCACATCGGGCGGGATCCCGTAGCCGTAGCCCGTGGTCGACGGGCCCACGGCGGGACGCCCCGGATAGAACGGCGCACCGGGGACCACCTGCTCCTGCACGATCGTCCGATAGACGATCCGGCGCTGCGTCGGATCGAGCATCAGCGGCGCAGCGGCGACACGCCGGGGGGTGATGGTGCGCTGGACCGAGCGCGTCACGCGGCGCGGGCCTTCGGTTGCGCTTGCGTTGCTCGAGCGGATCACGCGGGTCGTGTTCGCCCGCGGCGCGGATGTCACGCGCCGGGTCGTCACGGTGCGCTCCGCGGGCGCCGCGCCGACAGTCTCGTCCACAAAAGTGGCGCGCGCGCGTGGCGCCGAAGGATTGGTCTCAAATCGCCGCAGCGGGACCGCCCCGTAGTCGCGTGCCGGCACGACGGCGCGCTCGACCGCGATGCCGCCCATGTCGGGTGCGACCGGGCCCCCGGCCAGCGGGCGACGCGTGATCACGGTGCCTCCCGGCGTTTGGGTCACGGTCGTCTCGACCGGCTCTTCGGTAACTTGCCGGCTGATGACGTTTTGGGCATGTGCGCTCACCCCGCCCATCGCAAGCGCGACGAGCGGCGCGAAGCGCAACAATCTGGAATGAAGGAATCTCATGGCGGCCTCCGGTTTTGGCTGACTATCGGGCCAACGCGACCGGGTTCGCCCGGTTCCGGGAACCGTTCGTGATCATTTGGCGGCGGAAAGACGCCGGGTGCGCCGCAATGGTCGTCCAGCGAATGGCGAGCAGCGACCAGCTGAAAGCCTTCTTGGCTGGTCGCCACGCGGCATTCGCTCGCTCACCGCACCTCGTTGGCGGGCTCCTGGGTCACCACGGCGACTACCTGCCGATTGCCGGGATCAACCAGGATCACCTGCTTCTCGACCATCGCGACGCTGAAATCCTTGGCTTGCGGCGCGACTTTGGCAAGCGTGTCCGAGAGCGGCTTGAGCTCGACGCTGTCGGGAACGTGAGCCCCGACGGTGACGCGGAATCCGGTCGGCGCCGCGCTGTTCTTCTGGGTCTGGGTGGCGCTTTGATAAATGGCCAGGCGCTGCGCCGGCGTCAGGTTCAGGGCCTGCGCCGAAGCCGGCGGGCTCGCGGGATCCTGCGGCGGGGCCTGGGCGGCCGCCACCGCCGACAGGGCCAGCAGCAGAACGCCCGCGATTGAATTCGTGACGGAGGCCTTCATGACATCATCCCCTCGACGGATCGATTCGGCCGGCGGCCTTCGCGCCGACACCCTTCCACATTCCAAATCGATTTCATTTCATCGGCACGGTAGGCAACGCCTGCGTGCCGGGATGGTTCCGAGCGACATGGCGAATGGCGAATGGCGCGTAGCGACGAATGCCCGCGATCTTCATCTCACCGGAAAATCGAAATATGTCGCCGGGAATGGCTCGCCGCGCAGCGTGAAGTGCCACCATTCCTCGGCATAAGGGCGAAATCCGCGGCGCCCCATGGCGGATGCGAGCAGCGCGCGGTTGTGACGCGCCTGCGCGCTCACCGTCGTATCGGCTGGCCACGAGCGCGGACTGAAGGTGTCGAACCGCGTTCCCAGATCGAGCTCGGCGCCGTCGAGTCCCACCAATCCGATGTCGACGGTCGAGCCGCGCGAATGGCCGGATCGCGACGCGATGTAGCCGAGCCGGAAAAGCTCGCGCTTGTCGATCGTCGGATAGAACTCGGCCTTGCGCCGCACATCGCCGAGATCGCGCGCCCAGCGCATGAAATGCGCGACCGCGCGCGCCGGCCGATAGCAGTCGAACACCTTGAGGCCGAGACCGCGCTCGGCGAGATCGTGCTGAACCTGGGCGAGCGCCGCGGCCGCCTTCGCGGTCAGCAGGCAGACCGGCCGTTCGTAGCCGTCGATGCGCGTACCGACGAAATTGTGCTCGCCCGCATAGCGCATCTCGACCGCGAGCCCCGGCACCAGCGAGGCCGCGTCGACGAAGGAGGCCGGCCGCTCGGCCGCATGGAGGGTGGCGGTGGCGAGAAGGAGGACGGCGCCCGTAGCCCGGATGGAGCGAAGCGAAATCCGCGGCCGGCGGCGCATCGCCTCGCGACTCTTACCCCGCATTCCGCTTCGCTCCATGCGGGCAACGATTATTGCGGCTCACCCGCTGATGCGCTCGATGTCCGCGCCGCAGGCCACGAGCTTTTCCTCGAGACGCTCGAAGCCGCGGTCGAGGTGATAGACGCGGTTGACCATGGTCTCGCCTTCGGCGGCAAGCGCCGCGATAACGAGCGACGCCGAGGCGCGCAGGTCGGTTGCCATCACGGGCGCGCCCTTGAGCTTGTCGACGCCCTCGATGGTGGCGGTCTCGGCGTCGAGATGGATGCGGGCGCCGAAGCGGACCAGCTCCTGCACATGCATGAAGCGGTTCTCGAAGATGGTCTCGGTGATGCGCGAGGTGCCCTTGGCGCGGGTCATCAGCGCCATCAACTGGGCCTGCAGGTCGGTCGGGAAACCCGGGAAGGGATCGGTTGCCACCTCGACCGGCGCGATGCCGGCGCCGTTGCGGGCGACCCGGATGCCGGTGTTGCTGGCCGAGATGTCGAGGCCGGCGCGCGCCAGCACGTCGAGCGCCGACTGCAGCAGCTCGGGCCGCGCGCCTTCGAGCATCACGTCGCCGCCCGTCATGGCGACCGCCATGGCGTAGGTGCCGGTCTCGATGCGGTCGGGCAGCACGCTATGGCGCGCACCGCGCAGCCGGGAGACGCCCTTGATGGTGATGCGCGAGGTGCCGGCGCCGGAAATCTGCGCGCCCATCTTGTTGAGGCAGTCGGCGACGTCGCCGATCTCGGGCTCGCGCGCCGCGTTCTCGATGACCGTCACGCCGTCGGCGAGCGCGGCCGCCATCAGGGCCGTGTGCGTGCCGCCGACCGTGACCTTGGGAAAGACGATCTCGCCGCCCTTGAGCCCGGCCTTGGCGCGCGCGATCACATAGCCGCCGTCGATCTCGATGGCGGCGCCGAGCCGCTCCAGCACCATGATGAGCAGGTCGACCGGCCGCGTCCCGATGGCGCAGCCGCCCGGCATCGACACCTTCGCCTCGCCCATGCGGGCGACCAGCGGTGCGATCACCCAGAAGCTCGCGCGCATCTTCGACACCAGCTCGTAGGGCGCGGTGGTGTCGACGATACGGGCGGCCGAGATATGCAGGGTCTGGCCCTGGTATTCGGTGTCGCCCGGGCGCTTGCCGCCGATCGTCACGTCGACGCCGTGGTTGCCCAGGATGCGCTGCAGCAGCCCGACATCGGCGAGGCGCGGCACATTGTCGAGCACCAGCGTCTCGTCGGTGAGCAGACTCGCGATCATCAGCGGCAAAGTCGCGTTCTTGGCGCCGGAAATCGGAATCGTTCCGTTGAGCGGCCGTCCGCCGGCGATGCGTATGCGATCCATGTCCGGTCTCCCGCGGCCCAGCGCAAGTTCCAGGTGAAAGCCCGCCCGGACTGGGAGCCGGGCCGGTTATCGGTGCGCCGACAAGAACATGCGCAACTCAATAATGCTTTAACCCGTGCCCGGCCATGGCCGCTCCCCCGTGCCGGGACGATGTCGCGATTAAAGGTTACTGCCACCGCCGCCCCCCATCAGGGCCAGATTGCGGCGGAAGTCGGGTTCACCCCCGAATTTACCGGTTTTGCCCGTCTTTCGGGGGGTTGCGAGCGTCGCCCGGCGCCGCCTCGTCCCCGGAACGCCCGCGCGCCTGCGCCTTGCGGCGCTTGAGATTCGCCTTGAGCGCCGCCGCCAGCCGTTCGGCCCGCTTGCGATTCGCGGCCTGGTCCTTCGGCTTGTCCGCCGTCATGCCGCCGTCCCAGCCCATGTTCCGGCCTCCCCGGAAGGCGCCAAAAGACAATCGCGACAAGGCGCCGGGCGACGAATATTGCCCTTGGGGAGGCCCGCTATCCTTGCACCGGCGACTCGGCTGTGGCAATTTCCGCGCCGTTCGGGCCCCCTCGCCGCCCGTTTCTCCGCTGCCGTAGCTCAGTGGTAGAGCACTCCCTTGGTAAGGGAGAGGTCCACAGTTCAATCCTGTGCGGCAGCACCATTAAACGCCACCAGCCGAGTCGATTTTACGGAGAATTTATGCGCCCGCGGCATCGCGCGCCGGCGGCGGCGGCAAGGTTTGTGCTACACACGCCACGGGATAGGGAGCACCCCGTGACATGATTGGCATTGTCCGCATCGCGTTGCGGCGCCCGTATACGTTTGTCGTCCTCGCACTCCTGATTTTCATCATCGGCCCGCTCGCGGCCCTGCGCACTCCTGTCGACATCTTCCCGGACATCCGCATTCCGGTGATCAGCGTGGTCTGGCAGTACACCGGGCTGCCGCCCGATCAGATGTCCGGCCGCATCACGACGCCGTTCCAGCGCGCGCTGACGACGACGGTCAATGACATCGAGCACATGGAGGCCAATTCCTATATCGGCTTCGGCATCATCAAGGTCTTCTTTCAGCCCAATGTCGACATCCGCCTCGCCAACGCCCAGGTCACCGCGGTGTCGCAGACCTTGCTCAAGCAGATGCCGGCCGGCACCACGCCGCCGCTGATCCTGAACTACAACGCCTCCACGGTTCCGATCATCCAGCTCGCGTTGTCGGGCCAGGGGATGTCCGAACAAAACCTCGCCGATCTCGCGCTCAATGTGGTGCGCGTGCCCCTCGTCACGGTGCCGGGCGCCGCCATCCCCTACCCGTTCGGCGGCAAGTCGCGCCAGGTGCAGATCGATCTCGACACGGCCGCCATGCAGGCGCGCGGCCTCTCGGGCCAGGACGTCGCCAACACGCTGGCGGCGCAGAACCTGATCACGCCGGTCGGCACCCAGAAAATCGGCAACTTCGAATACGCGATCCAGCTCAACAATGCGCCGTCGGCGCTCGATGCGCTCGGCGACCTGCCGATCAAGAGCGCGAACGGCGGGATGGTCTATCTGCGCGACGTCGCGCAGGTGCGCGACGGAAATCCGCCGCAGACCAACATCGTGCATGTCGAGGGCGGCCGTTCCGTGCTGATGCTCGTCCTCAAGAACGGCTCGGTCTCCACGCTCGCGATCATCGACGGCATCAAGCAGAAGGTCGAAGAGCTCAAGTCCGTCATTCCCCGCAATCTCAACATCGCGCTGATCGGCGATCAATCCCTGTTCGTCAACGCCGCGGTCAGCGGCGTGATCCGCGAGGGCATCATCGCCGCCGCCCTCACCAGCCTCATGATCCTGGTCTTCCTCGGAAGCTGGCGCTCGACCGTCATCATCGCGATCTCGATCCCGCTGTCGGTGCTCGGCTCGGTCACCGCGCTGTCGGCGCTCGGCGAGACCCTCAACATCATGACGTTGGGCGGCCTGGCGCTCGCGGTCGGCATCTTGGTCGACGACGCCACCGTGACGATCGAGAACATCAACTGGCATCTCGAGCAGGGGAAGGACGTCGAGCCCGCCATCATGGACGGCGCCGCCCAGATCGTGACGCCGGCCTTCGTCTCGCTTCTGTGCATCTGCATCGTCTTCGTGCCGATGTTCTTCCTCGACGGCGTCGCGCGCTTCCTCTTCGTGCCGATGGCCGAGGCCGTCATCTCGGCGATGGTCTGCTCTTTCATCCTGTCGCGCACCCTGGTGCCGACGATGGCCAACTATTTGCTGCGCCGGCATGCGCATCACGATCCGGACGCCGCGCCTGCGCCCTCGCGCAACCCGCTGGTGCGTTTCCAGCGCGGCTTCGAGGCGCGCTTCGAGCGCTTCCGCGGCGGCTATCGCAACCTTCTGGCGCTTGCGCTCGCCCATCGCGCCGTCTTCGTCATCGGTTTCCTGGCTTTCGTGGCCGGGTCCTTCGCGCTGGTTCCGTTCCTCGGCCGCGACTTCTTCCCCTCGGTCGATGCGGGCCAGATCCTCATGCATGCGCGCGTCCAGGTCGGCACCCGCATCGAGGACAGCGCGAACAAGTTCGCTGAGATCCAGAAGGCGATCCGCGAGATCATTCCGGCCTCCGAGCTCGGCACGCTGGTCGACAACATCGGGATCCCGGTCAGCGGCATCAACATGACCTACAACACCACCGGCACGATCGGGTCGCAGGACGGCGACATCCAGATCAAGCTCAAGGAGGATCACCGGCCGACCGCCGACTATGTCCGCATCCTGCGCGAGGAGCTGCCGAACCGGTTTCCCGGAACGACCTTCTCGTTCCTGCCGGCCGACATCATCAGCCAGATCCTGAACTTCGGCGCGCCTGCTCCGATTGACCTGCAGATTCGCGGCGCCGACGTCAATGCGAACTTCGCCTACGCGCAGGCCCTTCTGCGCCGGTTGCGGCATGTTCCGGGCCTGGTCGATGCGCGTATCCAGCAATCGCGCGACAATCCCGGCTTCAACGTCGACGTCGACCGCACGCGCGCCCAATATGTCGGCCTGACCGAGCGCGACGTGACGAACAGCCTCGTGGTCAATCTCGCCGGCAGCAGCCAGGTCGCGCCGACCTACTGGCTCAATCCGGAAAACGGCATCTCCTATCCGATCGTGATGCAGACGCCGCAGTACCAGATCGACTCGCTCAACGCCCTGAGAAACCTGCCGATCACGGCAAGCGGGACCGCCCCGGCGCAGACGCTCGGCGCCATCGCGGACATCAATCGCGTGAGCCGCAGCGCGGTGGTCTCGCAATACAGCATCCAGACCATGGTCCAGATCTACGCCACCACGCAGGGCCGCGATCTCGGCGCGGTCGCGGCCGACGTCCAGAAGATCGTGTCGGAGACCGCCAAGGACGTGCCCAAGGGCTCGCAGGTGGTCCTGCTCGGTCAGGTCAAGACCATGAACAGCGCCTTCTCGGGTCTGCTGTTCGGCCTGCTCGGCGCCATCGTGCTGATCTACCTGCTCATCGTGGTCAATTTCCAGTCGTGGAGCGACCCCTTCGTGATCGTCACCGCCCTGCCGGCGGCGCTCGCCGGCATCGTGTGGATGCTGTTCGCGTCCGGGACGACACTGTCGGTGCCGGCCTTGACCGGCGCGATCATGTGCATGGGCGTCGCCACCGCCAACAGCGTCCTCGTCATCAGCTTCGCCCGCGAGCGGCTGGCGCAGCTCGGCGATCCGGTCGCGGCGGCGCTCGATGCCGGCTTCGTACGCTTCCGCCCGGTCCTGATGACCGCGCTGGCGATGATCATCGGCATGGCGCCGATGGCGCTCGGTCTCGGCGAGGGTGGCGAGCAGAACGCACCGCTCGGCCGCGCCGTCGTGGGCGGCCTGATCTGCGCCACCTTCGCCACATTGATGTTCGTTCCGATCGTTTTCAGCCTGTTGCACGGCCGCCGGGCAACGACGCCCGTTGGCCTTGGAGAGCCGCATGCCGCCTGAACACATCCGCTCTGTCTCGAAACGAGGGCTCGGCATCGCGGCCGTCGTGGCAGCCGCCATCGCGGGCGTGATCGTCGTCGCCGGCATCACGACGCGCGAAAGCGCCGATGCGCGGCTGCGGGAATGGACCGAAAAGCGCGCCGTGCCGATCGTCGCCGTCGCGCCCCCCGACGCGCAGGTCAAGAAGACAACCCTCGACCTGCCCGGCCGGCTGGAGGCTTATTCCCAGGCGCAGCTCTATGCGCGGGTGAGCGGCTATATCAAGGAATGGAAGGTCGACATCGGTACACCAGTCAAGACCGGGCAGGTGCTGGCCGAGATCGAAGCGCCCGACCTCGACCAGCAGATCATGCAGGCCCAGGCCGACGTCGGCAGCGCGCAGGCCAATGCGACGCTGTCCGGCGCGAACCTGCAGCGCGGACAGTCGCTGATCCAGTCGGGCGCGGTATCGAAGCTCGATCTCGAGCAGAGAGCGGCGGATTTCTCCAACAAGCAGGGCGTGGTCAAGTCGCAGCAGGCCAATCTCGACCGCCTGCGCGTGTTGGAGAAATACAAGCTCATCGTCGCGCCCTTCGACGGTCTCGTCACGGCGCGCGCAACCGACATCGGGGCGCTGATCAACGCGGGCGGAGGCGGCGGCCCGGCTTTGTTCGTGGTGTCGGACACGAGCCGGCTGCGCGCCTATGTCAATATCCCGCAAAATTACGTGCCGAGCATCAAGATCGGGACCAAGGCCCGCGTCGCGGTGCCCGAATATCCGGGACGCAGCTTCCCCGCCACGGTGGAAGCGTCCTCGCAATCCGTCGACGTGGCCTCGGGCGCGACCCGGATGCAGCTCGTGGTCGACAATGCGGCGGGCGAGCTGATGACCGGCGCCTTCGCCAATGTGAGCCTCGATCTGCCGAGCCCCGAGGTCGCGATCAACGTGCCGGCCAGCGCGCTGATCTTCGATCAGGGCGGCCTGCGCGTCGCGACGGTCGACGCCCGCAACCGCGTCGTCCTCAAGACCGTCACGATCGCGCGCGACATGGGGCGGACCGTCGAGATCGGATCGGGCCTCACTGCCGACGATCGCATCGTCGAGAGTCCGCAGGACGGCCTCGCGACCGGAGACGAGGTCCGCATCGCCAACTCTCCGGCCGCCGGGGCGGCGCCCGAGACCGTGGCCAAGGAGCAGGCCCGGCCGCCGGGCTGAGTCACGCCGCCGCGCCCTCCTGTCGCATCAGGGCGATCGCCTCGGGCTCGAGCCCGGCCTCGGCCAACACCGCATCGGTGTGCTCGCCCAGCGCGGGCGCGGGTCGCCGCCACACGCCGGGGGTCTGCGACAGCCGCGGGACGATATCGTGCATCGGCAGGCTGCCCAGCTCGGCGTCCTCGACCTCGACGATGATGCCGCGCCCGCGGAAGTGCTCGTCCGCGACCGCGTCGGCGATGTCGTAGACGGGACCCGCGGTGACGCCCGCCTCGCGCATCAGCGCCAGCGCCTGATCGCGGTCCTTGGTCGCGAACCAGCCGCCGACCGCCGCGTCGACCAGCGGCCGGTGCGCGACCCGGGCGCTGTTGGTGGAAAAGCGCGCGTCCTCGATCATGTCGGCGCGGCCGATGGCGCGAAAGATCCGCCGCGCCATGCTCTCGGTCGAGCCGGAGATCGCCACATACTTTCCGTCCGCGCACCCATAGACGTTGCGCGGCGCCGAGATATGCGAGCCGCTGCCGGTGCGCTCGCGCACCGCGCCGGTCATCCGGTAGATCGCGGCTTCCGGCCCGAGCACCGAGAACATGGATTCGAGCAGCGTGAGATCGATGACCTGGCCGCCCGCCGCGCCCCGCTCGCGCGCCCGCAAGGCCGTCGCGACCGCGAAGGCGCCGTAGAGGCCCGCGATCATGTCGGCGAGCGCCAGCGGCGGCAGCACCGGCTCGCGATCCGCAAAGCCGGTGCGCGCCGCAAGCCCGCTCATGGCCTCGACC
>DATBBS010000229.1:0-4801 GCA_036270895.1 Xanthobacteraceae bacterium | reverse complement strand
GGGCATCGTGCCGGGGCCGCAGCTGATCACCCAGCATCCGGACATCTTCTGGGGCCTGGTCGCCAGCTTCTGGGTCGGCAATATCCTGCTGGTGCTGCTCAACGTGCCGCTGATCGGCATCTGGGTGAAGCTGCTGACCATTCCGTATCGCTACCTCTATCCGAGCGCCCTCTTCTTCGTCTGCATCGGCGTCTATGCGGCCAACAACGACATGTTCCAGGTCGGCGAGACGCTGGTGATCGGCATCCTCGGTTATGTGCTGCTGCGGCTCGGCTTCCATCCGGCGCCGATCCTGCTCGGCTTCGTGCTCGGCCCGCGTTTCGAGGAAAATTTCCGCCGCGCCATGCTGATCTCGCGCGGCGACCTCGCGGTCTTCGTCGAGCGGCCGATCAGCGCGGTGTTCATCGCGATCTGCGTGATCCTGATCGCCGGCCAGATCTATTTCCGCCTGCGCGGCGCCAAGGCGGGTCCGGTCGCGGCCGCGCTCGACGCCCCGGTGGCGGACGGCGAGCCCAGCCGATGGCCGGAGCAGGCGACGGCGCCGGC
Organism: Xanthobacteraceae bacterium; assembly: GCA_036270895.1. Lineage (GTDB taxonomy): Bacteria > Pseudomonadota > Alphaproteobacteria > Rhizobiales > Xanthobacteraceae > JAVDCA01. The sequence goes on along the minus strand of DATBBS010000229.1, from coordinate 4,255 downwards.
AAAGCCCGGATTCCTGTCCGGCGGCGCCAGTCGCCTCGCCGCGCTGCGTGTGCGCGGCAAGATCATGCTGGTGGTGGTGGCGCTCGGGCTGGCGGCGGCGGGGATCGGCTTCGGGCTGCATCACAGCGGCACCGCGGCGAGCCTCGACCTCAGCGCACAGAAGAAGATCCCGACGCCGCGATGACGTGAAGCAGCGCGGCCGGCCACGGCCGCCGCGCGGCCGCTGTTACTGCGACCGGGGCACCTGCGGCCCGGACGGCGCCGGCGGCGCGCCCGGCTGCTGGCCAGGGCCGCCTTGCAGCTGGTCGAGCAGGCCGCCGCCCTGGCCGAGCGGCGGCGGCGCGCCGGGTGTGCCCTGCTGGGTGGGCGCCTGGATGATCGCGCTCGGCTTGCGGTCATGGGCCGCGAGGATCGATAGGATCAGGCTGGTGGCGAAAAACCCGCCCGCCAGGATGGCGGTGGTCCGGGTGAGCACATTGGCGGTGCCGCGGCTGCTCATGAATCCGCCGGTCGAGCCGATGCCGAGCCCGCCGCCCTCGGATTTCTGCAGAAGGACCGCGCCGATCATGGCGAGAACCAGCATGAGATGAATGACGATCACAACCGTATGCATCGAATCTGTCCGTTCACGACCCAAGGGACCGGCCGCCCCGCATGCGGATCATATAGAGCCTCTTCCGGCGAAAGGCAGACCGCCGTCGACCTGCGACCGGATGAATCCAGGGGTGCCGGGCGGCTGTCTACACGATCCCGCCACGCAACGCCACCCCGGCCCAAAAGGGCCTGCGTTCGGCGGCGCAGCCGAAATCAACTACTTTAACGTAGCCAGATACCCGACGACGTCATCGATATCCTTCGGATCGCCCAATCCACCGAACGGCATGCGGGTCCCGGCCACCTTGGCCTGCGGGTCGGCCAAAAACTGGCGCAGGTTCGCCTCGTCCCAGACCAGGTTCGCGCGCCGCATCGGGTTGGAGTAGCGAAAGTCGTCGAGCGCGGCCGACTTGCGTCCGATCACGCCCTTGAGGCTCGGCCCGAGCGCATCCGGCTTCTCGGTGTGGCAGGCCGCGCAGGCGCGATAGACCTCCTGGCCGTGCGCGACGTCGGCGGCCGGCGCCGGCGTCCCCAGCAGCGTTGTCGCCAGCGCCGCAACAACCGCATACGCATGGCCGCTCGCTCTCACAGGCAGTTTACGATTCATCTTGCGCTTCCTTGCCATTCTGTTCGCACTCACGCCTGCACCAGCGGTCCGGGACTCTTGAGGTATTGCGTCGTGATCGCCTGCGCCGACCAATAGGCGAGCGCGCCCACCGTCCCGGTCGGATTGTAGCCGTGCTGCTGGGGAAACACGGAAGCGCCGAGCACAAACAGATTGTGCGCGTCCCAGGACTGCAGATAGCGGTTCAGCACGCTCGCCTTCGGATCGGCGCCCATCATGGTGCCGCCGGTGTTGTGGGTCGACTGATAAGGCACGATGGTGAAGTTCTTCGGCCGCTGATGCACCTCGTAATGGGTCGGGTTCATCGCCTTGATGACGCCCTTGAGCTTGCCCACCAGGTAGCGCGACATCTTGTGATCGTTGTCGGTGCCGTTGTAGGTGAGCCGGACGAGCGGGCGGCCGAGCGCATCCTTGTAGGTCGGGTCGAGGTCCATGAAGTTCTTGGCATTGGCGTAGACCGAGCCCTGCGTGTTGAAGCGCGTGGCGTGGTGATACCATTTGGCGGTCGCGCGCTTCCATTCGGAGCCCCAGCGCGGCGTGCCGTGCGGCACCGCCCGCCCGCCGATCGGCGGCGCGCCGCCGTTGCTGCAGGCGATGTAGCCGCCGCCGAAGAAGCCGAGCCCGGCGTGGTCGAAATTCTCGCCGTTGAAATCATCGAGCGCGACCGACATGCCGGGCGCGCCGATGAAGGGGTTCATCCATTTGTCTTCGAAGAAGGCTTCGCCCCCGGCCTCGAACTGGTAGCCGTAATTCTTGCCCACCACGCCCTTGCCGGTGGCGGGATCATAGGGCTCGCCGATGCCGGCCAGCAGCAGCTGCTGGGTGTTGCCGAACACATAGGACGACAGCACCACGATGCCGGCCGGTTGCTCGAATTCCTCGCCGCTGCGCATGTCGGTGTAGACCACGCCGGTGACCTTGCGGGCCGCCTTGTCGTAGATCAGCCGGCTCACGAAGGCGCGCGTGCGCAATTCGAATTTCGGCTCGGCGCGCAGCACCGGCATCACCGTGATGTTGGGCGACGCCTTGGCGTTGGCCTCGCAGGCGGTGCGGTTGCAGTGGCCGCAATACTGGCAGGCGCCGAGCGTCAATCCCTCAGGATTGACGTAAGGCGCGCTCGCGGTCGCGACCGGCAGCGGGAACGGGTGATAGCCGAGGCTTTTGGCCGCCTCGCCGAAGATGCTCGGCCCGAGGCCGGTCTTCACCGGCTTGTTGGGATAGTGGTCGCTGCGCGGGCCCTCGAACGGGTTGCCGCCCGGGATGATGTTGCCCTTGAGGTTGCCGGCCTGGCCGGAGACGCCGCACAGCTTGTCGAAGCGATCGTAGAAGGGCTCGATCTCGTCATAGCTGACCGGCCAATCCTGGATCGTCATGTCGTCGGGAATCGCCTTGGCGCCGTATTTCTCGGCGAGCGTGCTGCGGATGCGGAAATCCGTCGGCAGGAAGCGCCAATGCAGCGCACCCCAATGGATGCCGGTGCCGCCGACGCCTTCGCCGGGCAGGAAGGCGCCGAAGCGGCGGATCGGCAAGGCCGTCTCCGGCCGCTCGTTGCGGAACGTGATGGTGTCGATCGAATTGTCCTGCATCAGCTCCAGCCGCGTGACGTAGCGCAGCTCGTCGCGCAATGTAGTGAGGCCGAATTCTTCCTTGGGGTTGCGATCCTGGCCGCGCTCCAGCCCGACCACGTTGAGGCCGGCCTTGGTGAGCTCGCGCGCCATGATGGCGCCGGTCCAGCCCATGCCGACCATGACCGCATCGACTTCCTTCAACCGCGTTGCCATGCCGGCCCCCTTCAGGAAAAGTCCGCGATCGATCGCGGCGGCGCGACGTAGCGCTTGTTGCGGTAGGCATCGACCTTGTCGGCATAGGTCGCCGGCAGGCCGGGGAAGCCGAGCATCTGCCAGGCCACCTTGTTGCGGTTGCCGCCATACATCGGGTCGGAGAAGAAGCCTTCCATCACGATCGCGAGCACCCGGTTGAAAAACCCGGTGGCCGAGAAATGCTCGAACTGCGCCTTGCCCTCCTCCATCGCCTTCAACGCGGTCGCGCGGTCGGCAACAGACAGGCGGTCGAAATCCTTGCCATACGTCTTGCGCGACCAGTCGTTGGTCGCCGCGATGCCGGCGGCGAAATAATCGCGCGGCGTGAGCGCCAGCTGATAGCCCTGCTCGGGCTTGCCGCGCTGATACGGGCCGGAGCGGTACATCTTGGCGCCCGCCCCATAGGCGCCGGCGAGCTGGCGGTCGATGAAGGCGACCACGCCGCAGTCGGTGCCGGATGGCGAGAGCTCGTCGGCCGGAATGATGGTGTCGGCCATCGCCGACATGAAGGCCGCCTCGGTGGCGGTCAGGGTGAGGAGGGTTTCCGGCTCGGTGTTGGTGGGCGGCTTCGCCGCCGGCGGCGTCTGGGCCTCCGCCGGGGCTGGCGAGCCGCCAGTCAATCCGGCCGCGACGCCCGCAAGGCCGGCTCCGAGCAGAAATTTACGGCGTGGCAGCGTTTCGTCCGCCATGATTCCCTCCCTGTGGGGCGCGATGGCCTGTTTCGGCCAGATTATCAGCAGGCGCCGGATGAGCAAACACCATTGAGGCGCGCGCGCCGGGGCGGCTCAATCGATCTTGACGCCGGTGACCTTGGCGACGTCGACCCACCGCGCCAGCTCCTCGGCGATGAAGGCGGCAAAATCCTCCGGCGCGCCGACCTTCGATTCGAACCCGATCTTGGCGAGCGTCTGTTTCATCGATGCCGCGCTCAGGCTGTCGTTGATCGCGCCGTTGAGCTTCCTGACGATGTCGGGCGGCGTGTCGGCCGGTGCCACGATGCCGAAGGCCGCGATGAAGGCGGCCCCCGGAAATCCGCTTTCGATCAAGGTCGGGACATTCGGAAGCTCCGGGCTGCGCCGGGCGCCGGTGACGGCGAGCGGCTTCAGCTTGCGTTCCTGCACATAGGGCAGCAGCGGGGAGAGGATCTCGATGCCGACCTGGGTATCGCCGGTGAGCAGGTCGGTGACGGCGGGCGCGCCGCCCTTGTGCGGAATGT
>DATBBS010000228.1:0-18010 GCA_036270895.1 Xanthobacteraceae bacterium | reverse complement strand
CAGCGCGAAGGCGATCGGCATCGGCGCCATCAGCCACCACTCGGGCATCACCAGCGTCTTGATCGACAGCGAGCCGTTGGCGAGGCTCGCCGCCGCGACCCGCGCCCCGTACCAGACGAAAAACAGGCAGCACACCAGACCGATCACGTCGCCCAGCCATTCCAGGAGCCAGCCCGTCCGCCAGGGGAGCGCGCGCAGCACGACGTCGATGCGGATGTGCTGGCCCTGGCGCAAGAGTCCGGGCGCGGCGAGCAGCGTGATGAGATAGAGGAAGTCCTCGGACAATTCATTGCTCGGCGGCACGCCGCCGAGGCCGAGATTGCGCAGCAGCACGTCGGCGCCGATCATCAGCGTCATGAACAGCAGCAGCCCGCACGCCATGCCCAGCATGCCGTTCAGCAGATGCCCGTAACAGCGCGACAACATGAGCATGACGGCAGCTTGCTCCGACATTTGCACTCCCTCTCCCCGCCTGCGGGGAGAGGGTCGGGGTGAGGGGGCGTTTCAATAATGCTCAGACTCGCGGAGACGCCCCCTCACCCGGATTCCGCGCGCATGGGCGCGAAATCCGACCTCTCCCCGCTTGCGGGGAGAGGTGAAAAGAAGGCAACGCGTGCATACGATCCACGTCGCTACTTCGCCTTCGAGAAAAACTCCCGCAGCTTCGGCCCGGTCTCGGGGCTTTGGCGGATGATGCCGTCCCAGCCGGCCTGGTAGGCCTTGGCGCGGTAGGTCTCGGCCGCGGCGCCGTCGAGCTTGATCGTCTGGATGCCGCCGGCGGCCTGGCGCGCGATCTCCTTCTGGTTTTCCGCCGCGAATTCGGCGCCGGCCTCGGCCTCGCCGATCTCGGCCGCCTTGCGCAGCACGTTCTTCTGCGCGTCGGTGAGCCTGTCCCACGATGCCTTGTTGACCAGCACCGAAACCTCCGCGGTGTAGAAGCCGGGGTCGACGCGGTATTTCGTCTTCTCGTTCCAGCCGAGATCGAACACGCCGGTGATCGGCCAGCCATAGCCGTCGACCACGCCGCGCTCGAGCGCGGTATAGACCTCGCCGGGCGCGGTCTGCACCACGGTCGCGCCGAGCGCCTGGAAGAAGTCGCGATAGACCGGCGTGATGCGCAGCTTGAGGCCCGTGAGATCGGGCGTCGAGATCGGCTTGTTGAGGTAGAGATGGAACGGATTGTTGTCGACCAGGCGCGCCAGGAAGATCGCGTTCATCTTCTGGGCATAAATCCCCGCCATGAAGTCGTAGCCGCCATTTTGGCGCAGCTCCGCCATCGGGCGCTCGGTGAGCTTCCAGGCGTCCGCCTCGGGCATCACGTTGGTGTAGAAGGCCCCGGTCGCGTTGGCGATATCGACGACGCCGCCCTTGAGCGCATTGCCGACCTCGAAGGGCGGCATCGCCTTGGGGCCGCCGATATAGTTGATCTGGATGATGCCCTTGCCGTCCTGATTGACCCGGGTGATGAAATGCTCGAACGGGCGCGAATAGGTGGTGTTTTCCGCAAAGGCCGTGATCGCCTTCAGGGTCACCTCCTGGGCGGTCGCGGCATGTGCCGCCAAGGCCAGGCCGGCGGCGAGTAAAATCCGTTTCATGTCGGTCCCCCAGGAGCGATCTATGGTTGTTGCAGCGCTGCCTCGCGGGTGCCTGCTCAGAGGCCGGGATGATAGTTGCGGGATCGCGTGACGCCAAGCCGCCTTGCTTGACTTGCTGGCATCGAGCCACGACCATCGGTTCGCGCTGAACTCACCTGCGGCGCCGCGCCAGCTCTCACAGCCCCTGAGGATCCCCGAACAATGAAGCTCTGCCGCTACGACGACAACAAGATCGGCCTCGTGCGCGGCCGCAACCTGCATGACGTGACCGCCATTCTCGATGCGCTCCCGCCGCTGCGCTATCCGGTGGCGTTCGGCGACCATCTGATTGCGAATCTGGAAAATCTGCGTCCCCGCATGGAAGAGCTCGCCGACAAGGCGCGGCCGCGGCCGATCGACAAGGTGCGGTTCCTGAGTCCGGTCGCCAATCCGTCGAAGATCATCGGCACGCCGGCGAACTACCATGCCCATGTGGAGGAGGCGCGGCGCGACGCCGAGATCGCGGTCTACAGCGCCGGCAAGCAGCGCACCATCGAGGAGCAGGGGCTGTTTCTCAAGGCGTCGAGCTCGCTGATCGGCCCGTCCGAAGGCGTGGCGATCAGGTTCCCGGACCGGCGCACCGATCACGAGGCCGAGCTCGGCGTCGTGATCGGCAAAAAGACCGGCTTCGTGTCCGAAGCCGACGCGCTGTCGGTCGTGGCCGGCTATGCGATCGCGCTCGACATGGTGGTGCGCGGCAAGGAGGATCGCAGCTTCCGCAAGTCGCCCGACACCTATGCGGTGCTCGGCCCCTGGATGGTCACCGCCGACGAGCTGGGCGATCCGGGCGCACTCGATTTTTCGCTGACCGTCAACGGCGAGGTCCGGCAGGCCGCCAATACGCGCGAGATGATCATCGGGGTGGCGCGTCAGATTTCCTGGGCGTCGTCCGTCTACACGCTCTATCCAGGCGACATCATCATGTCGGGCACCTGCCAAGGCGTCGCGCCGGTGCAGCCGGGTGATGTCATGACGCTGAAATTCGACCGCATCGGCGAGATGACGGTGCCGGTGCGGTGACGGCCGGGCCGTCGAGCAGAATCCATCTTGGCCGTCTCGAACCACGGGCCGCTGGCGCGGTACTCGCCCCATCCTTCGAGACGCCGCGCTTCGCGCGGTCCCTCAGGATGAGGCGGTCGAGAGCTGGTGGCGATCGGCCGCGCTGCCGGCGCGTTATTTCTTGCTCTCCGCCGGCCGTACATGTCCCCAGGGGTCGGATTTCTGCTCGGGCAGGCGGTCGAGCGCGGACTTGTAGCCCGCCTCGTCGGCCTTGATCTTCGGCTCCTCGATCTTCTTCTTGGGCGCGCCGTGATGCTTGGTCGACCCGGCCGCATCCTCCTGGGAGAATGCCGGCACGCTCAGCGACACCATGGTGAGCGCGACGATGAAAATCCGCATGGGCATTCTCCGTTGTTGATCGGGGGTCCTATTTTTTGGCGTCCGGCGGTCGCACGACGCCCCACGGGTCGTATTTCTGCGTGGGCAGGCGATCAAGCGCCGACTTGTAACCCTTCTCGTCGGCCTTGATCTTCGGATCGATGGTTTTCTGCTCGGCTCCGTGCTGCTTGTTCCCGCGCGCCATCGCCTGCGGCGACAGCGGCACCGTCAACGAAGCGATGGCCAGCGCGATTGCGACAATGCGCATGCGGATTCTCCATCGATGGGGTCGTGGCCAGTCGCCCGCCGCACGATTCTGCCCGAAACAGCGCCTTCCCGCTACCCTGTCGCCCCGGACCCCGGGTGGATTGACGGCCCCCGGTTGCGGCTTGTCAGGCCCGTTGCGTGCAATATCCTGGCTGGCCGGTCGACCCGGCTTGACCACCAAGCCTCCGAGGAGCCCATGCTGAAGCTGCCGGATGCCGCTCCCGATCTCAACGAAATCCTGGTCCAGTCCGAGGCGATGCCCTGGCGCGAGAAGTCGCTGAAAGGCATCGCCGAGAAGATGTTGTGGCGCGACGAGGCGAGCGGGGCGTCGATCGCGCTGATCCGCTTCGCCAAGGGCGCCGGAATTCCGGAGCCCCATCTGCACGCGTCGAACCAGTTCATGTTCTGCCTCAAGGGACGCTACGAATACGTCGCGACCGGCGTGGTGCTGACCACGGGCAGCTTCTATTGCAACCCGAAGGGCCATGTGCATGGCCCGGCGATCGCCCATGAGGAGACGGTCGTGCTCGAAATCTACGACGGTCCGCATTACCCACAGAAGCCGTCATGGTATTCCGACGAGCAGGACGCGCGCTGACGGCGCGCCGCAGCCGTCACGCCGACCGGAGGTCCGATGCCGAAAACGCAGATCGTTTCGCCGAAAATCCGCCAGCCCAGCGGACATTTTTCGCACGCCACCGCGATCGCGGCGCGCGGCACGCTGGTCTTCATTTCCGGCATGACGTCGCGGCGCGCCGACGGCACCATCGCGGGCATCGGCGACGTCGAGGCGCAGACCCGGCAGGTATGCGAAAATCTCAAGGCTGCGGTCGAGGCGGCGGGCGGCACGCTCGACGACGTGTGCCGGGTCGACGTCTATGTCCGCAACATGGAGCATTTCGACCTGATCCACAAAGTCCGCCGCGCGTATTTCAAGCCGCCGGCCCCGGCCTCGACCATGGTCGAGGTCTGCAAGCTGACCTCCCCCGAATACCTCATCGAGATCAATGCGATCGCGGTGCTGCCCGACGCCTGAGCGGCGTTCACGGGAAATTTACGAATTGCGTAAAATTTTCCTGAAATCGGCCCCCGACGCTTCATCGCAAGGGTAGACGGCGGCGCATTAAACCGCCCGAAAGAATCACCCCCTATGGTGCGCGGCAGCAAGACTGCAAACAGGGACGGCCAGCGGGACCACCGCGACTAGCCGGTAAATCATGCGAATGGATGCCAGGAAGCCGGCGATGGCCACACCAGTGGCCACATCGGTGATCGAGGATCTCGAAAGTGCGTTGGCGGCCGGTTCGTCCGAGCGGCGGGTCGCGATGCTTCATCGCGTCACCGATCTCTTCCTCGCCGACGCTTCCGCCTACTCCGCAGACCAGACGTCGCTGTTCGACCAGGTCATGAATCGCCTGGTCGACCACATCGAGACCAGGACCATGGCCGAGGTGAGCTCGCGGCTTGCACCGGTCCCCAATGCGCCGGCGGGGCTGATCCGGCGCATGGCCTATGACGACGAAATTTCGGTTTCAGGGCCGGTCCTGGCGCAGTCGGAGCAACTAAGCGACGACGATCTGGTAGAGATCGCGGCCTCGAAGAGCCAGGAGCATCTGGCCAAGATCGCGGTCCGGCGGAATCTCAACGAAAAGGTGACCGACGTGCTGGTCGACCGCGGCGACATCGGGGTCGCCAGCGCATTGGCCGGCAACGACGGTGCGCGCCTGTCCAGCGCCGGCATGTCGAAGCTCGTGATCCTGGCGGAGGGCGACGAAAACCTGACGGAGATCATGGGCCTGCGCTCGGATATGCCTCCCTACCTGTTTCAGCAACTGATGGTCCACGCCACCAAGGCCGCCCGCGACCGGCTGCTTGCGCGCGCGCGACCCTCCACGCGCGCCGCCATCGAGCAGGTGACGGCCGAGATCGCGACGCAGGTCGGGGCCTCGAAGGTGAACCCGCGTGCCTATGCGGAGGCGCAACGCCTGATGCAGTCGCTCTCGCAGGACACCGCGCTCACGCACCACAAGCTGCTGCAATTCACCAGCGGCAATCGGATCGCCGAGCTGGTCGCCGCGCTCGCGGTGCTCACCGGCGTGCCGATCGAGTTCGTCCACCGCATCCTTCACGCGCCGAGCGTCTACGGCAGCCTGGTGCTCTGCAAGGCCGTGGCCTTGGAGTGGCCGATCACCGAGGCCGTCATCGCCAAGCGGCCGGGCGTCGGCCGATCGCGCGAAGCCGATCTGGACGAAGCGCGCGCCGAGTATCCCAAGCTCTCGCCCGCCTCGGCCCAGCGGCTGATGCGCTTCTGGCTGGTCCGGCAGAAGGTCGCCTAAAACGCCGGCCCCTGGGTTGAAACGCGTCATGGCCGGGCATCGCGGTTCGAAGAACAGCGTTGCTTCACCTGCCTATTGTCCCAGCCATCCACGTCTTTAAGCTGACGCGTAGGTAGCCGCGCCAGCACGGCGTTGCGGGTCCACAATCGCCGAGATGAAATCGATTCTCCTGGTCTGTCTTCTTGTGGTTGGCGCGGCGCGCGCCGACGAGCTCGCGATCGCCTTCGTGGGACGGGCGGGCCTGGTGAGCTCGCCTTACGGGCCGCTCGACCCGCCCATCCGGGATCAGGGCATCGCCGGGGCGCAGGTCGGCGTCGCCGACGACAACCAGACCGGCGAGCTGACCGGCCAGAGTTACGTCCTGAAGCACCATGTCGTGTCGGAGCAGAACGGCGTTGCGGCCACCGCGGCCGCGATCGCGGCCGACCATGTCCGTTTCGTGGTCGCCGATCTCGACGAAGACGGCCTTCGGTCGCTCGCGACCCAGCCGGGCGCGGAAAAATTCCTGATCATCAACGCCGGTGCGCCCGACGACCGGCTGCGCGAAGAGGCGTGCCTTCCGGGCGTGCTGCATACGCTGCCGAGCCGCGCGATGCTCACCGATGCGCTCGCCCAATACCTGGTGTGGAAGCAGTGGCGACGGTGGTTCGTGGTCACGGGGCCGACGCCAGCCGACAAGCTCTACGCCGCCGCGCTGCGGCGCTCGGCGAAAAAATTCGGCGCCGGGATCGCGGCAGAGAAGGACTGGAGTTTCCGCACCGCCAATGCGCGCGCCGACACCGGCCATGTCACCCTGCAGACCGAGATCCCGGCCTTTACCCGGGTCGCCGATCACGACGTGCTGGTGGTGGCGGACGAGACCGACGAGTTCGGCGACTATCTGGAGGGGCGCACGGCGCTGCCGCGGCCGGTGGCCGGCACCAGCGGGCTCGTCGCCACGGGGTGGAGCACGGTCAACGAGCAATGGGGCGCGACCCAGCTCCAGCAGCGTTTTCAGAAGTCGGCCGGCCGGCCGATGACGCCGGTCGACTACGCGGCCTGGCTCGCGGTGCGCGCGCTCGGGGAGGCGGCGACCCGCGCCGCCACCACCGACCCCGATGCGCTCGCCGCCTATCTGCGCGGTCCGGATTTCCTGGTGGCGGGATTCAAGGGGCAGGGGCAGAGCTTTCGCGCCTGGGACGGACAGATGCGCCAGCCGATCCTGATCGCCGGCCCGCGCCTCCTGGTGTCGGTCTCGCCGCAGCCCGGCTACCTGCACCGCACCAGCGAACTTGATACGCTGGGCACCGACCGGGACGAAAGCAAATGCAGGAAGTGAGTCTTTGTGATTGGAGCACGGTGCTTGCGCTCCCTCCCCCCTTGTGGGGGAGGGTTGGGGAGGGGGGTGGCAGCAGGGGAATGTGGCGCCGCCTGATCGCAACCGCAGCGACCCCCACCCCCCGCCCCTCCCCACAAGGGGGAGGGGAGCTTTCAGTGCGTGCGGCCATCACTGCGCACTTCATTGCTGTCGTTTTTTCAACGATTGCCGCCATCACCCCCGCGCTCGCCGACACCATTTACGTCTCCAACGAGCAGGACAACACCATCTCGGTCATCGACAGCGCGTCGCTGTCGGTCACCGCCACCATCGAGGTCGGCCGGCGTCCGCGCGGCATCATGTTGAGCGCCGACCGGCGGGTGGTCTATGTGGCGGTCGGCGACGACGATCGCATCGACGTCGTGGATCGCGCCACCCGCAAGACCATCGGCTCGCTGCCGTCGGGCGAGGATCCGGAGGCTTTCGCGGTTCATCCCGACGGCCAACGGCTGTTCGTCTCCAACGAGAACGAGAACCGCGTCTCGGTCGTCGACATCGACGCCCGGAATATCGTGCTCGAGATCCGGGTCGGCTCCGAGCCGGAAGGTGTGGCGGTGAGCCCGGACGGCAACCTCGTGGTCAATACGTCCGAAAGCAGCAGCATGGTCCACGTCATCGATGCGGCGAGCTACCGCATGCTCGGCAGCGTGCTGGTCGACGCGCGGCCGCGCAGCGCGCAGTTCACCCCCGACGGCAAGTCGATCTGGGTGTCGTCGGAGCTGCGCGGCACGGTCTCGGTCATCGACGTGGCGGCCCGCAAGATCACGGCCAAGATCCCCTTCGCGGTGCCGGGCATCGCGCGCGAGCAGATCCAGGCGGTCGGGCTCGTGCTTACGCGCGACGGCACGCGCGCCTTCGTGGCGCTCGGGCCGGCCAACCGGGTGGCGGAGATCGACACCAGGACCCTGAAGGTCACGCGCTATTATCTGGTCGGCCAGCGCGTCTGGCAGATTGCGCTCTCGTCCGACGAGAAGCGGCTCTACACCGCCAATGGGAATTCCGGCGACGTGTCGGTGATTGATCTCGACGCCCGCGAGGTGGTCAAGTCGATCCGCGTCGGCCGCAGCCCCTGGGGCGTGGCGGTCGCGCCATGACGGGAGCATTTCCGTCCGAAAACGCGACCGGAGCGTTTTCAGGAAAAGTGGCCGCCGGTTTCCCGTCCGAAAATGCGACCAGGGAAAATGACCCGGCGCTCGCGGTCGCCCATCTCAGCCACAGCTTCGCGGGGCGTCGCGCGCTCGACGACGTCTCCTTCTCGGTCGGGGGCGGCGGCTTCACGGTCCTGCTCGGCCTCAACGGCGCCGGCAAGACCACGCTCATCTCGCTCGTCACCGGGCTCTACCATGCGCATGGCGGCGCGGTCCGCGTGTTCGGGCACGCGTTGCGCGAGCAGCCGTTGCGTGCGCTCGCCCAGATGGGCGTGGTGTTCCAGCAGTTGACCCTCGATCTCGACCTGACGGTGCGCGAGAACCTGCGCTACCACGCGAGCCTGCACGGGTTGCCGGGCTCGCTCGCGCGCGAGCGCCAGGCTGCCGAGCTCGCGCGGCTCGACATCACCGACCGCGCCGATGAGCGCGTGCGCACGCTGTCGGGTGGCTTGCGCCGGCGCGTCGAGATCGCGCGCGCGCTGTTGCACCGGCCGCGCCTGCTGCTGCTCGACGAGCCGACCGTCGGGCTCGATCTCTCGACGCGGCGCGCCATCCTGGCACATGTGCGCGAGCTCTGCCGCGCCGACAAGGTCTCGGTCCTGTGGGCGACCCATCTGATGGACGAGGTCGACACAGGCGACCATCTGGTGCTGCTCCACCGCGGCGCGGTCGCGTGGGACGGCCCGGCGGGCGAGCTGTGCGCCGCCACCGGCCGCGCGAGCATCGCCGACGCCTTCATGGCGAGAACGCAGGCATGATCCACCATCTGCGCGCGCTCTCCGGCATCATTCGGCGCGAGCTCTTGCGCACCATGAACCAGCGCGGACGGCTCGCCGCCGCCGTGGTGCGCCCGCTGGTGTGGCTCGCGCTGTTCGCGGCCGGATTTCGCAACGTGCTCGGGCTCTCGATCACGCCGCCCTACGAGACCTACATCCTCTACGAGGTCTACATCACGCCCGGGCTGGTCGCCATGATGCTCTTGTTCCACGGCATGAACAATTCGCTCTCCATGGTCTATGACCGCGAGATGGGCTCGATGCGCACGCTGCTGGTCGCGCCACTGCGGCGCTGGTATCTGCTCGGCGCGCGACTGTTCGCCAACGCGTTGGTGGTTATTCCGATCGTCTATGTGTTTCTCGCGATCGCGCGCTGGTGGGACGTGCGCCCGCCCGCGCTCGGTTACGCGGCGGTGCTGCCCGCGCTGCTGGTCACCGGCCTCATGCTCGGCGCCTTCGGGCTCCTGATCTCGTCCTTCATCCGCCAGCTCGAGAATTTCGCCGGCGTGATGAACTTCGTGATCTTCCCGATGTTCTTTGCCTCGACCGCGCTCTATCCGCTGTGGCGGCTCGACGACGTCAGCCCGCTGCTCGGCTGGGCGGCCGACCTCAATCCCTTCAGTCACGCGGTCGAGCTGATCCGCTTCTGTCTCTATCTGCGCTGGGCGCCCGTCGAGGCGGCCGTGGTGGTGGGGGCGGGCGCGGCTTTTTTCTGGCTGGCGGTCTATGCCTTCGAGCCCGGCCGTGGTTTCTGGGCGCGTCGCGCCGAGGCCTGACAAGGGGAGCCAATGCCCATGGACGCGAGACGGATTTGCGCTGCTGCCGTCTTTCTTGCGGCGCTCGCGCTCGCGGCCGCGCCGTCGCGCGCCCAGACACCGGCCTGGCCGCAACGCGCGGTGAAATTCATCGTTCCGTTCGGTCCCGGCGCCGGCGCCGATATCGGGGCGCGCCTGTTCGCGGACCGGCTGGCCCGGCGGTGGGGCCAGACCGTGGTGGTCGAGAACCGTCCCGGCGCCGACGGCATCGTAGCCATCAATGCCTTCGTCAACGCCAACGACGATCACACGCTGCTGTTCGCCGCCACCGGGTCCTTCACGGTCCACCCGTTCCAGATCGAGAAGCTGCCCTATGAGCCGCGCGACCTCAATCCGATCGCCCGCGTCTCCAACACCATCCTGGTGGTCGCGGTGCCGCAGGCGCTCGGCGTCGGGACGTTGGCCGAGATGGTGGCGCTCGCGCGCGCGCAGCCGGGCAAGCTCAACACCGCGCTCGTCCCGGGCATCACCGAGCTGGTGTTCACCGGCTTTCTCAAGGGCCAGGGCCTCGATATGGCGAAGATACCCTATCGCGATATCGTGCAGGCCGGCACCGACGTCGCCGAAGGCCGCGTCCAGGTGCTGATGTCGTCGCTCGCGCTGGTGCAGCCGCATTTGCAGTCCGGCAAGGTCAAGCTTCTGGCCGTCACCAGCCAGGAGCCGGTCGCGTCGCTGCCCGGAATCCCGACCGTCGGCGCCGCCGGCTATCCGGCGCTCGCGCTCGAAGGCCTGGTCGGCTTGTTCGGGCCGCGCGACATGCCGGCCGAGTTGCGCGAGCGCATCGCGGCCGATGTCCGCGCGGTCGCGGCCGATGACCCGGAAATCAAGACGCGGCTCGCCGCCACCGGCCAATTGGTCAATCCCGGCAGCGCCGCCGAATTCGCCAAGGCGGTCGACGATCAGCGCGCCCAGGTCGCGAGAATCGCGCAGCAGATCGGCATGAAGCCGAGATAGCGAAGCGGCACTTACCTATTTAAATTATTTTCGTCGCAGCGGAACCAATCCGCGCACGCGCAGTTTCGCAATCGGGTCGATCTCCGACAGCCTTGGGAGGAAAACCATGCAGCCAAGCTGGTCGATACCCGTCCCACAAGCGATGCAGCAACATGGCGGCTCGGCCAAGAGCCAGGCCGTGGCGCCCGCGCCGACGCAGGCCGGCCCGGCGCCCGAAAGTGGCGTGGGTGCGCGTGAGATTGCGGCAGCCCGGACGAACGAAGCGGGGCCTGCGCGCTAGATTTTATCGTGTGATTGCAGTTGCGGCGAACCGGCTCCCCTTCCGGGGGTGCCGGCATGCGCTAATGCTTAGCGGCCTGCACCAGGTATCCCACGATCGTCTCTTCGCCCAGCGCCTTGCAGGCTTCCAGCCGGTGCAGGCCTTCCACCAGCACGAAACGGTCGCCGTCGCGCCGCACCAGGATGGGACTCTGCTGCCCGCTCTCCAGAATGCTTCGGGCGAGTTCCTGCACGGTCTCGGGCTTGAGCGTCGCGCGGCGCTTTATCGGCACATAGATGTCGGCGATCGCGAATTTTTCGCGCTTCATCATGGGCGGCGCCCTCCGGCGATCTCGCCGGAGTGTACCGGCCCGGCCGCGGCGCCACCAGGGCGGGCTATGGTGTGGCCTTGGCGGGCGCCTTCGGCGCCATCTTGGGGCTCGCCGGCGCGGCCTCGGCGGCGCCGAGCGGCGCGCTGCCGCCCCAGGGATGATCGGTAATGTCGAACAACACTTTGTCCGGCCCGTGGAATTTGGTCTCGTAAAAGCCCTGCTGGCCCTCGGGGCGGCGCGCGAAACATTTGGCGCCGAGCGCCTCGAGCTTGTCGGCGGTGCCGTCCACGTCATCGACCAGTACGCCGAAATGATGGATGCCGCGGAAATCGAGGCCATGGCCCTGGTCCCAGCCGAACCTCAGGATCGCCATGTTGAGGGTGCCGTCGCTCAGGAACACGCCGTAGGACTTGCCTTCGCCCCTGGGCTCGGTGCGGCGCACCTCCACGAAATCGAAGGCCTGCTTGTAGAATTCGGCGGTCGCATACGGGTCTTCCGCCGCAATCGCGATGTGTCGCAGCTTGGCCATGGGTCTTCTCCTAGGTTTTGGATATCTCGCTGAGGCCGTAAATCTTGCGCGCCGCCGTTTCCGACACGTATCCCTTGCGCAGGTCGTCGCGCACGCGCTCGCGGCCGCGCCGGCACGGGTCGCCAAAACCGCCGCCGCCGCCGGTCTCGATGCGCACGCGGTCGCCGGCCTTGAGCTGGACCGCGTCCTTGAGCGCGGTCCGGGTGGTGCCGTCGGCGGCCTCGATCACCACATTGCCCGGCTCGCCGTCGCGCCCCCCATGCAGACCCCAGGCCGGGCATTGGGTGCGCTCGAAGCGGGTCGACATCCGGCACGGCGCCAGCATCAGGTAGCGGCGCGTGAGCCCGAGACCGCCGCGGAACTCGCCGGCGCCGCCGGAATCCGCGCGCAATCCGAAGCTCTCGATCATGAACGGGTAGCTCGCCTCGTGCACCTCGATCGGAATCATCCGCGTGTCGCCATGGCACATGGTGCGGAACGGGCCAGGCCCGTCCTGGCCGCTCAACGCGCCCCAGCCGCCAAAGCCGCTGTCGTGGCATTGCCACAGGGTGCCGCTGTCGGGCCGGCGTCCCGCGAAGGCGAGCGTCGAGAAGGTCCCGTAATGGCCGGCCGCCACCCGGTCGGGCAGCGCCGGCGCAAGCGCGCGGATCACCAGGTCGATCAGGGTCGGCAGCGCCGAATTGTAGGAGCCCATCGGGGCGGTCGGCCTGGCGCTCACGATGGTTCCCTCGGGCAGCACCAGCTTGAGCGGCCGGAAGGTGCCCTCGTTGGCGTCACCTTCCGGAACGATCAGGTAGCGGAAGCCGAGCCGCGACACCGTCTCGCCGCCGCCGCTGCGGCCGCAATTCATCGGCGCGTTGACCTCGCGCGGCAGCTCGGAAAGGTCGATCGTCATCTCGTCGTCCCGCACCGTCACCGTGATGCGGCAGGGCAGGGAGCCCGGATTGAGGCCGTCGTCGTCGAGCACGCCCTCGGCCGCATAGGTGCCGTCCGGAATCGCCCGGATGGCGGCGCGCGCCGCCGCCTCCGACTGGTTCCAGATGGTCTCCAGCGCGGAGCGGAAGGTCGCCACCCCGTAGCGGCCGACCAGGCTCGCCACCTCGTCGCGTCCCATCAGGCAGCCGCCGATCTGCGAGTTGATGTCGCCCATCATCTCGACCGGGAAGCGGGTATTGTGCTCGATCATGCGGTAGATCTCGCGCACCGGCTCGCCGCGGGCGCGCAGCTTGACGGTGCGGAACTGGATGCCCTCCTGGAAAATGTCGGTGGCGAATTTCGAGGTCGAGCCGATGTCGCGCCCGCCGACGTCGATCCAGTGCATCACCACCACCATGAAGCCGACCAGCACCGGGGCGCCGCCGCGCTCCGCCGGCGCATGGATCGGCGTGTACATCGCCATGTTGTTGAGATGCTGGCCGATGGTGCCGGCGTAATTGGTGATGATGATGTCGCCTTCGTTCAGGTCGTCCGCCCCGTAGAGATCGAGGCCGTCCTGGATCGCGGCCCGCATCACGTCGGCGACGAAGACCGGCATCGCGGCGGTACATTGGCAGATCAGGTCGCCGCGGTGGTCCACGATGCCAACCGCGTAGTCCTTGTATTCGTAGATATAGGGGCTGAAGGCGGTGCGCGTGATGTTGACGTCGACCTCGTCGGCGATCGCGACCAGCCGGCGCCGTATCACCTCGACGGTGACCGGATCGAGCGCCGCATCCGCGCTACGCGCCTCACTGGCTGCAGTCAATGTCGATCTCCTTGAGCTTGCCGATCGTGAAGGTATCGCGCGGGCCGATCAGCGTGCTCGATCCGTATTCCTCGATCAGCGCCGGGCCGCGCCCGGCAAATCCGGCCGGCAGAGCGTAGCGGTCATGGATGGCGGCGTCGAGGAAGCGGTCCTCCTCGAGGAAGTAGATCGGCCGGCGGCGCGCCGCCGCCTGCGCGCCGCGCTGCACCTCGGCACCGCGCGGCGTGGCGGCGTCCGCATAGCGGGCACGGTCGAACAGGCTGCCCAGCTCCGGCCGCATCATGCGCAGGGTCGCGAGCGAATGCAGCACCACCAGCTGGGCCTCCGCTGCCGCATTGGCGTGGCCGTAGCGGCGCTCATATTCGGTGTCGAACACCGCGCGGAGCGCCGCCGCGTCGGCGCCTGCCGGCAGCGCGATCTTGAGCGAATGCTGCTGTCCCTTGTAGCGGATCTCGGCCTCGCGCTCGAACGTGATGGCGCCGTCGCCGAATTCGCGCCGCAGCGCCGCGCCGCCCTCGGCTTCGAGCTCGGCCCAGATGGCGAGCGCCTGCGGCAAGGTGGCGGCGTCGAGCGGCGCCACGAAGGTGCGCGCCGTATCGAGCCGCGGGTCGGCGAGCAGCATCCCCATGGCGGAGAAATTTCCCGGCTCCGGCGGCACGACGACACGCGGGATCTTGAGCGCGCGCGCGAGCTCGACGCCGTGCAGCGGGCCGCCGCCGCCATAGCTGAACAGCGCGAAATCGCGCGGGTCGTAGCCGCGCGCGATCGATATGCGCTTGATGATCGAGGCCATCGTCAGGTTGGCGATGGTGAGCACGCCCTTGGCGGCCTGCGTGGTCGCGCTGTCGCCCGCATAGCCGAGCGGCGCTGCGATCCGGCTCGCCAGCACGGCGCGCGCCTGGTCGGGCACGAGAGTCATCTCGCCGCCGAGAAAGCGCGTGGCGTCGAGCCGGCCGAGCACCAGATGCGCGTCGGTCACCGCCGGCTCGGCGCCGCCGCGGCCATAGCAGGCCGGGCCCGGCATCGAACCGGCGCTGCGCGGGCCGACATTGAGCCGCTGCAGGTCGTCGAGCCAGGCGATCGAGCCGCCGCCGACGCCCACTTCCAGAATGTCGATCACGTTGCCGCGGATCGGGAAGCCGGCGTCCGGCCCGCCGATATGGTAGATCGACTCGACCGCGTAGCGGCCGCGCTCGATCAGGGCGCATTTCGACGTCGTGCCGCCCATGTCGAAGGCGACCAGGTTGTCGATGCCGAGCGCGCGGCCGAACGCCGCCGCCCCGATGCAGCCGCCGACCGGCCCCGACTCGACCAGGGTGATCGGCTCGCGGCAGCCGCGTTCGGCGGAGATGACGCCGCCATGCGACCCCATCAGCAGCAGCGAGCCCTTGAAGCCGCCCGCCCGCAGGTCGCCGTCGAACTGCGCGATGTAGCGGCTGACCTGCGGCCCCACATAGGCGTTGGCGGCGGCCGTCGCGGTGCGCTCGAACTCATGCCATTCGCGCGTGAGCTCGGATCCGGTGGTCACGAACACGCCGGGCAGCAGCGCGCGCAACTGCGCGGCGGCCGCCTGCTCGTGCGCCGGATTGACATAGGCGTTGAGAAAGCTGATCGCGACGGCTTCGATATTTTGCTCGCGCAACGCATCCGCGAGCGCCGCGAGGCCGTCGGTCGCCAGCGGCACGCGCGCGCGGCCCGACGCCTCCATGCGCTCCTCCGCCTCGAAGCGCCATTCGCGCGGGATCAGCGACGGCTCGCGGTGGAAGCGCAGATTGAACGGCTGCGTGCGGTTGCCGCGGCCGACCTCGAGCACGTCGCGGAATCCCTTGGTGGTGACGAGCGCCGTCCTGGCGCCCGCGCGCTGCAACAGCGCGTTGATCACCAGGGTGGTGCCGTGCTTGACGAAGCTCGCTTGGCGCGCGTCGACCTTGGCCTTGCGGATGCAATCGAAGATCGCCGCGCCCAGGTCGCCATAGGTGGTGGGACTCTTGGTGAAGGCGACCGCGCCGCTGTCGGTGTCGCAGGCCACCAGGTCCGTGAAGGTGCCGCCGATATCGACGGCGATGATGGTGGGCACGAGCTGAGTATTCTCCTGTTCAGTCCTTCAGTCCCGTCATCCTGAGGTGCCCGGCGAAGCCGGGCCTCGAAGGACGACGGTCATGGGTATGAGCGGTCATCAAACCATCAATGATCGTCGATCTTGATGCCGGCGCTTTTGATCACCTCGGCCCATTGCGGGATCTTGGTCTCGAGCAGCCGCTTCACGTCGTCCGGCGTGCCGATCCCGGGGTCGACGCCGGCGGCGCGCAGCTTCTGCCGCACGCTGTCGATCTCCAGCGCCCGCTTCACCTCGACGAAAATCCGCTCGATGATCTCGGGCGGCGTGCCGGCCGGCGCGAACAGCCCATAGGTGGTCGAGGCGTCGAAATCGCCGATGCCGCTCTCCTTGACGGTCGGGATGCCGGGCAGGTCGGCCGAGCGCGCATCGCCCGCGACCGCGAGCGGCCGTACTTGGCCGGCCTGGATCTGTGACAGCAATGTCGGGATCGGCGCGATCCAGAACGACACCCGGCTGGTCACCAGGTCGGTCACGCCCTGCGACACGACGCGGTAGGGGATGTGGACCGCCTTGATGCCGGCGAGCCGCATGAACAATTCGCCATTGAGGTGGCCGGGCGTGCCGTTGCCGGTCGACACGAAGGTGAGCTCGCCCGGCTTGGCCTTGGCGAGCGCGACGAATTCCTGAATCGATTTGGCCGGCAGCTCGTTGGCGACCAGCAGCACCGCGCCGGTGGTGCCGAGCGAGGCGATGGGCGCGAGATCGTGCAGCGGGTGGAAATTCAATTTGGGATAGAGCGTGAGGTTGGCCGGCAGCGAGCCCGAGGGGTCGGCCATCACCAGCGTGTAGCCGTCGGGCGGCGAATGCGCCACCGCGTCGACCGCGATGGTGCCGCCGGCGCCCGGGCGGTTGTCGATGATCACCTTCTGGCCGAGCGCCTGCGCGACCTTGTCGAACACGATGCGGGCCACGATGTCGGTGACGCCGGCGGCCGCGAAGGGAACCACCACGCGAATCGTCCGGGTCGGAAAATCGAGCGCGCGCGCCGCGCCGGTCGCGGCGATAAGCATGAGCGCGGCGAACAGTGGCAGGGCCTTGGCCCGCATGAGGTTCCCTTCCGTGAGATATTTTGTCGTTCGCTTGTCGGCGGCGGCCGCGACTGTAGCGAGCGCCGGTGCGCGATCAACCGGCATTTGCGAATGGGCGGCCCGCGCCCATGAAAATGCCCTATAAATGAGCTTCAGGGTTGGATAAATTCGCAACCAGAAGAACACCTGCTCCGGGGAATCGCTCGACATGAAATCTTACGTGGTGGGGCGCGTCGACGAGTTTACCGAAGGCAGCCGCAAGGTGGTTTCCTGCGACGGCACCGAGGTCGGCGTGTTCAAGGTCGACGGCGAGCTCGTCGCCTGGCACAACCAGTGCGCTCACCTGCAGGGCCCGGTGTGCCAGGGCCGCATCTACAGCCGGGTCGAGGAGCCGCTCGACGAGAACGGCCACACCCGCATGCTGCAGTATAATGAGAAGGAAAAGCACATCGTGTGTCCGTGGCACGGCTGGGAGTTCAGCCTGAAGAGCGGAAAGCATCCCGGCAACGCCAAGGCAGGGCTGCGCAAAGCCAGGCTCGAGGTCACCGATGGCCATGTCTATGTCGTCGTCTGAGGCCGCGCGGCCGAACGATCCCTACGCCTGGATCGACCGTTATGCGGCCGACCTGCACCAGGCGGCGCGCACGCTCGCGCGCGAGGGCGAGGCCGCGCGGGTGTCCGACGAGGCGGTCGCCCAGCTGCTGACCGCCGCGATCCGGCTTTATGTGGCGAAGGCCGACGGCGAGGAGCGCACCTTTGCGCCGATCATCCGCGAGGCGACCGATCCCATGACGGCGACCGAGGTCCTCTCCGCGGTGTCGGAGCTGTTGCGCGCGCTCCATCTCGGCCCGATGGAGCTGGCGCTGTGGTACCGGCGCCGGCCGGATGAAGATTAGAGGACCCATGAGGAGCACGCGATGAACGCGCCCACGGCTTCCGTCCCGCAGCTGCTGTCGCCCCAGGAGGCGAGCGTCTTCTCCGATACCCGCGAGCTCCTGGCCCATGCCAAGCGCGACGCGCGCCGGCGCAACTTCCAGGACTGGCTGATCTGCGACATCGACGCCCATCACGTCGAGACCGTCTCCTGGAAGGAGATCATCCGCTACATCGAAGACCCGGTGGTGCGCGAGCAGGCCATCCATTTCATGAACGAGCGCATCGGCGCGCCGCCTTACGGGCTCAACGGCGACATCGGGTTGCGCTACCAGAGCGTCGGCGGCCGCATTCCCCACCAGGACGGCCAGCGCGAGACCGTCACCGAGACCGACGTCCATCGCGACGTGACCTTGACGCGCCGCGCCATGGAGTCGCTCGCCATCGACTACATGGTGGTGTT
>DATBBS010000227.1:0-25584 GCA_036270895.1 Xanthobacteraceae bacterium | reverse complement strand
GAAGGCGCGCACCAGCCCGCGCTCGTCGATGCCCTTGTGCTGGAAGAACCGCTTGTCCTCGGCGGCCACGAAGGCGCGCGAAACCGTTTCCGGGATCTCGCTCAGCGACACCGCGACGCGACGGTTGCCCGGCTCGTAGAGCTCGGCGAGATAAGTGCCCTTGCCGTCGACGATCGTCGACGGGCTGGCGAGGCGCAGGCCCTTGAGGCGGGTGTGATCGGGAAGATCCGCGGCCGCCTTGTTGAAGAATTCGATCACCTGGCCGATGTCGACCGGCGACGGGTCAGGCGTCTCGTTCTTGCAGAGCTGCCGGTAGGTGGCGTTCAGGTCGCCGAAATTGATGCCGTGAAAGGCCTTGATGTCGCTCGCGATGGCTTTGGGGTCCGCCAGGGCGGTCTCGACCAGGTCGTCGAGCGCCAGATCCTCGACCTCGAACACCTTGCGCATATGGGCGCAGCCGGCGCGCAACAACTCGATGACCTGGGTCCGGTCAGTCGCGCTGTCGAATTGCGTCCGCACGTCGTCCGGCCTTGTCGAAAGCTGGCTCAGAGCGAGGACGACCGCCAAAATCTTTACCAGTATCGATTCCATGGAATGACACGGACCCCGGCTGACCGCCGCCACCATCGCCCCAAACGGTTACATCCCTACTAAAAGGCTTTTTATGGGAGGGGCGTTCCGATCACTGTAACCGATTTGAATGATTATTTTTTTCGGCTTGTCGGCAGCCTTAACGCGGCACCGCGCACGCGCCCTCAGGGGTGGCACCGAATAGCGCCTGCGCTTCCCCGATGGCGATACGACTTCAATTCCAAACAGCCCCATTCTTGGAATATTTTATATATATGGTAGGCCATATTAGTATTTTTTTCTTTTTTTGCCACGTCCATTGCGCTGCAACAGAATAAATATTCTATTCGGGTGAGTATAGCGCTTCGAGAGGCTTGCCCATGTCTGCTTCCTCTACCGACCGGGCCATCCGCCGCCCACGGTTCTCGCTCGACACCTGGGCGATCATCGCCGCCAGCGTGCTGGTTCTCGCCGTCGTGGTCGGCACTCTGCCGCGCGTTCCCTGGTGAGGCCGTCATGTCTTTTGCCACGACCGCCGACGACGCAGCGCCAACTTTCGGGCGCCGCCTGATCGAGCTTGCGCCCGGCATCCTGTTGCTGCTGGCGATCGGTTATAGTGGCAAGCTGATCGAGCAGACCATCGCGGCCTACGGCAAGGCCAACCATCTGGCGCTGCCCAACATCGAATATGTGCTGTGGGCGATCGTGATCGGGCTGATCATCGCCAACACCGTGGGGGTGCCGAAGATCTTTCGCGCCGGCGTCGCCACCTACGAATTCTGGCTCAAGCTCGGCATTGTGCTGCTCGGCGTCCGCTTCCTGCTCGGCGACGTGCTCAAGCTTGGCGGGATCAGCCTGGTCGCGGTCGCGCTCGAGCTCACGATCTCGATCGTGCTGATGACCTGGCTCGGCAACGCGTTCCGGCTCACGCCAAAGCTCACCAGCCTGCTCGCGATCGGCTCGTCGATCTGCGGCGTCTCGGCGATCATCGCCGCCAAGGGCGCGATCAACGCCAAGGACGAGGAAGCATCCTACGCGATCGCGGCCATCCTGGCGCTCGGCGCCATCGGGCTGTTCGCCTTTCCGGTCATCGGCCAGCTGCTCGGCATGAGCGACCACGCCTATGGGCTGTGGGCGGGTCTCGCGATCGACAACACGGCGGAGGCGACGGCGGCCGGCAACCTGTGGTCCGAGCAGGCCGGCAAGATCGCGGTGCTCGCCAAGACCACCCGCAACGCGACCATCGGCTTCGTGGTGCTCGGCTACGCGATCTATTGGGCGACGCGCGGCGAAGCGCAGACCATCGAGCACAAGGGCGCCTTCCTGTGGCAGAAATTCCCGAAATTCGTGCTCGGCTTTCTCATCGTATCGCTGCTCGCGACCTTGGGGGTCTTCACCAAGGAGCAGAGCGCCGACATCGCCAATCTGTCGCGCTGGGCCTTCCTGCTCACCTTCGCGGGCGTCGGCTTGAGCACCGACTTCGGTGAGATGCGCAAGCAAGGACTTTATCCGTTCATCGTCGGCGCCGCCGGCGAGATCGGGATCGCGGTGCTCACCCTACTCATCGTGCTGGCGGTGCAGCCCTGGCTTCCGGCGTAGGAACGAACATCATGGCGAGCCATCTGTCCCAGATCCCCAAGACCGCACCCTTCGCGGAGGACGAGATCGAGATTCTCAATCGCGTGGTCGGTCCCGCCAACCCGATCCAGCGCGCCTGGCTCGCCGGCTTTCTGGCCGGCATCGACGCCCAATCGCCGGCCGCCAAGCCGGCCCCGGTGGCGCGCCCGGCGGAGCCGCTCACCATCGTGTACGCAAGCGAATCCGGCAACAGTGAACGCCTGGCCGCCGACATGGCCAAGATCGCGCGCAAGCGCGGCTTGCGGCCCACGGTGGTCGACATGGCCGACCTCGACGTCGCGACGCTGCCGGCGACCCGTCGCCTGGTCGTGATCGCGGCGACCTGGGGCGAAGGCGAGCCGCCGGCGCGCGCCGCTGCGCCCTATGCGGCGCTCATGGGTGACGGCGCGCCACGCCTCGACGGCGTGGAGTTCGCCCTGCTGGCGCTCGGCGACACGGCCTATGTGGAATTCTGCGCCATCGGCAAGGCGATCGATGCGCGGCTGGAAGCGCTCGGCGCCAAGCGAGTCACCGAGCGCGCCGACCTCGATCTCGACTTCGCCGAACCTGCGGCGCGCTGGATCGAAGGCGCCGTCACGGCCCTGGCGCCCGCGGCGGAGCAGGCGGCCGGCCCGACCGTCGGCCAGGTGATCGCGGTCGACTTCGGGGCGGCACCGGAGCCCAATCTCGGCCCGGTCGAGGCCGAGGTGATCGCGCATGTCGATCTCAACTCGTCGCGGTCCGCCAAGGAGACGATCCATCTCGAGCTCGCCTTCGACGGCAAGGCGCCGGCCTATAATCCGGGCGACTCGCTCGATCTCTATCCGCACAACGATCCGGCCTATGTGGAGCAGCTTCTGCGGGCGGCCGGTCTGGCGTCCGACGGCGCGCTGCGCGACGAATTCACCAAAAATCGCGACGTCACCACCCTGTCGCTCAAGACGGTCGAAAATTACGCCACAGCGACCGGGCATCACTACGTCAAATCGCTCATCGCTTCCGGCGAGGCCCGTGGCTGGATCGCGGGACGCCAGCTCATCGATCTGGTCGAGCATTTTCCGATCGCGCTCTCGGGCGAGCAGCTGCGCGCGCTCACGCGTCCGTTGGCTCCGCGCGCTTATTCGATCGCATCCTCGCGTCGTGAGGTCGGCGACGAGGCGCATCTCCTGGTCTCGGCGGTCCGCTACGACAGCCAGGGGCGCAGCCGCACCGGCGTGGCGTCGGGCTTCGTCGCCGAGCGCCTGCGCAAGGGCGACCGCGTGCGCGTCAAGCTGCGGCCCAACAAGCATTTCGGCCTGCCGGCCTCCGACCGCAACATCATCATGGTGGGGCCGGGCACCGGCGTCGCGCCGTTCCGCAGCTTCGTCCAGGAACGCCGCGCCACGGGCGCCAGCGGAAAATCCTGGCTGTTCTTCGGCGACCGCAACTACACGCACGACTTCCTCTACCAGCTCGAATGGCAGGACGCCCTCAAGGACGGCGCGCTCACCCGCATGGACGTCGCCTTTTCGCGCGATACCCCGGAGAAGGTCTACGTGCAGAACCGGCTGTGGGATCGCCGCCGCGAGCTCGTCGAATGGCTGGACGACGGCGCCTATCTTTATGTCTGCGGCGACGCCAAGCAGATGGCCAAGGACGTGCGCGGCACGCTGGTCAAGGCCTATGCGGACGTGAAGGCGCTCGCGCCCGAGGTCGCCGAGCAGGCGGTCGGCGCGCTCGAGCGCGGACGGCGCTATCTGCAGGACGTGTACTGAGCTACCGTCATTGAGGGCGCAGATGTAAGGGTAGAGGCGCGCTAGCGCCGTGCCCACGGCGCCGTTCGCAATGAAGTGAGACTACGCATCATGACCAAAGAGCTGTCGCGCAACGAACGCATCAAGGAAGCGAGCGACTATCTGCGCGGCACGCTGGCCGAAGGCCTGCGCGACGAGATCACCGGCAGCATCGTCGAGGATGACGCGCAGCTGGTGAAATTCCACGGCATGTATCTGCAGGACGACCGCGACCTGCGCGGCGAGCGCTCGTCGAAAAAGATGGAGAAGGCCTTCGCCTTCATGCTGCGCGTGCGCATTTCGGGCGGCGTGCTAACGCCGGCGCAATGGCTGACGCTCGACGAGATCGCCCGCCACTACGGCAATGGCACCATGCGGATCACGACCCGGCAGACCGTCCAGCTGCACGGGGTCATCAAGTCCAACCTCAAGGCCACCCTGCGGGCGATGGACGCCGCGCTGCTTTCGACCATCGCGGCCTGCGGCGACGTCAACCGCAACGTCATGTGCAATCCCAATCCGCACCAGTCGACGGCCCATCGCGCCGCCTACGACCTGGCGGTCGCGATCTCGAACCACCTGACGCCGCGCACCGCTGCCTATCGCGAGATCTGGCTCGACGGCGAGCGCATCGCGGGCGGCGAGGACGAGGCCATCGAGCCGATCTACGGCAAGACCTATCTGCCGCGCAAATTCAAGATCGCGGTCGCGGTGCCGCCGTCGAACGACGTCGACGTCTTCGCCAACGATCTCGGCTATGTCGCGATTCTCGACCGCAAGGGCGCGGTGCGCGGCTGGAACGTGACGGTGGGCGGCGGCATGGGCATGACCCATGGCGAGCCGGAAACCTATCCCCGCACCGCCGACCTCATGGGCTTCTGCAAGACCGAGCACGCGGTGGCGATCGCCGAGGCGGTGGTGACCGTGCAGCGCGACTGGGGCGACCGCTCCGACCGCAAGCATGCGCGGCTGAAATACACCATCGAGGATCGCGGCC
Source organism: Xanthobacteraceae bacterium (assembly GCA_036270895.1). Classification (GTDB taxonomy): domain Bacteria; phylum Pseudomonadota; class Alphaproteobacteria; order Rhizobiales; family Xanthobacteraceae; genus JAVDCA01. The sequence continues at coordinate 20,628 of DATBBS010000227.1, read as the reverse complement.
TCGCGGCGTTCCGCGCCGAGGTCGAACGCCGCGCCGGCGTGACGCTCGACGAGCCGCAGGCCTTCACATTCACTTCCACCGGCGACCGCTACGGCTGGACCGACAGGGACAGCGGCCACAGCCATCTCACGCTGTTCATCGAGAACGGCCGCGTGCATGACCCGGCCGGGGAAAAAACGATGATGACCGGCTTGCGCAAGATCGCGCGCCAGCATGATGGCGACATCCGCCTCACCGCCAACCAGAACCTGATCGTCGCCAACGTGGCGCAAAAGAACCGGGCGGCAGTGGAAAAGCTGGTGGCCGCGCATGGATTGCTGGAGCCGGCGTCAGGGCTGCGGCGCAACGCCATGGCGTGCGTCGCGCTGCCGACCTGCGGGCTCGCGCTCGCCGAGAGCGAGCGCTATCTGCCCGACCTGATCACGGCGCTCGACCAGCGATTGGCGGCGCATGACCTGGCCGCCGACGACATCGTGATCCGGATGACCGGCTGCCCGAACGGCTGCGCGCGGCCCTACATCGCCGAGATCGGCCTGGTCGGCAAAGGGCCCGGCCGCTACAATCTCTATCTCGGCGCCGCCTTCGACGGATCGCGCCTCTCCAAGCTCTATGCCGAGGATCTGCAGCACGACGAGATCATCGCCCGGCTCGACCCCCTGTTTGGTGCTTACGCGCGCGAGCGCATCGGGGGGGAGCGCTTCGGCGATTTCGTCATTCGGGCGGGTTACGTGGCGGCGACCAGCAACGGGCGCGATTTCCACGCCAATACCGGGCCGCAACGCGCTTAATTTCTTCGTCATTGCGAGCGAAGCGAAGCAATCTCGCTTCACTCGCGCATGAGCGACGGCCGAGATTGCTTCGGCGCGCACGCAAGTCGGGCTTGCCCGACTTGCGCATTCATCATTGCCGATCTCGGGTAAACCCGAGATCGGTGCGCGCCTCACAATGACGGCAATTGACGTAGTGCCCCTCTCCGTATTTAGTCGCGCCACATTCCGGCAGGAGAGGACTACCCATGGCCGCCCTCAGCGAGCGCCTGAACACGCCGATCTCGACCGCGGAGCTGCAGCGGCGATGGAAGGCGGTGCGTGCCGCCATGCAGGCGCAAAAGATCGACGTCCTGCTGATGCAGAACAACAACGATCACATGGGCGGCTATGTGCGCTATTTCACCGACATGCCGGCCACCAATGGCTATCCCAACACGGTGGTGTTTCCGCGCGACACCGACATGACGGTGGTCACGCAGGGCCCGTTCGGCGGCGCGCAGGAACTGCCGCCCGAGGGCGACGGCGTGTGGCGCGGCGTCAAGCGGGTGTTGACCACGCCCAGCTATTCGTCGGCCCATTACACCAAGGATTACGATCCCGAGCTCGCCGCTTCGGCGCTCGCACCCTACGCCAAGGCCACGATCGGCCTCGTGGGGACCTATCAGATGTCCTACGCGATGGTCGATTTCATCAAGCGGCGCTTCCCGGGCGCAACCTATGTGGATGCCTCCGAGCTGGTGGACCGCATCAAGGTGCCCAAGAGCCCGGAGGAGATGGAATTGATCCGCCGCACCACGCGGATGCAGGACGGCGCCATGAAGGCCGCCTTCGACGCGCTCAGGCCAGGCATGCGGGACAGCGACGTGTCGGCGATCGCGGCGCATTACAGCATGCGTAACGGCAGCGAGCAGGGAATCTACCTCTGCGCCTCATCGCCGATCGGCGAGCCCGCCCGCATCAACCAGCGGCATGTGCAGGACCGCGTGATCCAGAAGGGCGACCAGATCGCGCTGCTGGTGGAGGACAACGGGCCGGGCGGGTTCTACACCGAGCTCGGCCGCACCTGCGTGGTCGGCAGAGCGCCACAGGCCATGAAGGACGAGCTCGCCTTCACGCTGGAGGCGCGCAAGATGACCCTCGACCTGCTCAAGCCCGGCACGCCCTGTCGCGACATTTGGGAGGCCTTCAACGCCTTCATGCGCAAGAACGGCCGCCCCGAGGAGGCGCGGCTCTATTGCCACGGCCAGGGCTACGACCTGGTCGAGCGCCCGCTCGTGCGCAAGGACGAGCCGATGACGATCGAGAAGGACATGAACATCGTGGTTCACCCGACCTACATTCACAAAGGCTACGTGAACTGGCTGTGCGACAATTATTTCATCGGCGGCAACGGCCCGGGCGATCGGCTGCACCAGTTTCCCGAGGCGATCACGGAGATCGAATAGGGTGCCGCGCCCGCGCTTGCTTTAAGGGCTGCAAAATGCGTGTATCGCGTCGAAAAATTCGCAACCTCGCAGCAGCCCGTGCCACGCATTAATTTTCAGCAACTTGCAAAATCCCGCGGCAGTTCGACGGCCGGAACGGATGGGGCGCGATGAAGCCCGCTCCGTTCCGTCACTACGCTCCGACCACGGTCGACGAGGCGGTCGCGCTCCTGGCCCGGCTTGCGCCCGATGACGGCCGCGTGCTGGCGGGCGGCCAGAGCCTGGTGCCCACCATGGCGTTCCGGCTGGCGCGGCCCGCCCATCTGATCGACATCAACGGCATCACGGCGCTCGATCGCCTCGGGGTCGAAGGCGACAAGCTTTCCATCGGCGCTTGCGTGCGCCACGCCGCCTTTCATCGCCCGGCCGCCGACGGCCCGCTCGGCAAGCTGCTGGCGACGGTGGTGCGCCATATCGCGCATTACCCCATCCGCACGCGCGGCACCTTCTGCGGCAGCATCGCGAACGCGGATCCGGCCGCCGAATGGTGCACGGTCGCGGCCGCGCTCGGCGCCGAGATGGTGGCGCGCAGCGCGCGCGGGACGCGCGTCATCCCGGCGGATCAGTTCTTTGCCGGCATCATGAGCACCGCGCTGGAAGAGGACGAGCTCCTGACCGAGGTGCGGCTGCCACTGCTGCCGGGCGACACGCGCGCCGGCTTCTACGAGTTCAGCCGGCGGGCCGGCGACTTCGCGATCGCCATGGCGCTCGTTACCTTCCGGGTGAACAACCACAAGATCGTCGAGCCGCGCATCGCGGTCGGCGGCGCCGAACCGCATGCGCGCCGCATCGCGCAGGCCGAGCAGGCCCTTGTCGGCCAGGCCCCCAGCGCGGACGCCTTCGCGGCCGCGGCCGAGCGCGCCGCTTCGGCGGTCGACCCGATGCAGGACGTCAACAACACCGCCGAATACCGGCGCGACCTCGTGCGCACGGTCGTGCGGCGCGCGCTCGAACAGGCGGCCGCATGACCACGGCGGCAAAGCACGAAGCCATCAAATGGATCGGCCAGTCGGTCGAGCGGCTGGAAGATCCGCCGCTGGTCACCGGCCAGGGCCGTTATGCGGCCGATATCTCGTCTCCGCACCAGCTCCATATGCGGATCGTGCGCTCCAACCATGCGCACGGCAAAATCGTCGCGATCGACACCACCGCCGCCAAGGCGCTGCCGGGCGTCGTCGCGGTGTGGACCGCCGCCGACATTCCGGAGGTTCCGCCGGTCGATTTCCGCGAGGGCCGCATCGAGAAACTGGAGCCCTATCGCCAGCCCGTGCTGGCGACCGACCGCGTGCGCTACGTGGGCGACCCGGTGGCGGCCGTGTTCGCCGAGGATGCCTATACGGCGGAAGACGCCGCCGATCTCGTCACCATGGAGATCGACGAGCTGCCGGTGCTGCTCGACGCCGAGGCCGAGCCCGGCGAGTTCTCGCCGGGGCGCAACACCGAAGCCACCATCGTGCGCCAGGGCTACGGCGACGTCGACGCGGCGCTGCGCGACGCGCACGCCGTGGTCGAACTCGAATTAACGGTGGGACGGCATTCCGGCGTCCCGATCGAAACGCGCGGCGCGATCGGGCGCTATGACGCGTCGCGCGACATGCTGGAGCTGCACGGCGCCGCCAAGGTGCCACATCGCAACCGCGAGCTGCTCGCGCGCATGCTCAAGCGCAGCCCCTCGGCCATCAGCGTCTTCGAGTCCCATGTGGGCGGCGGCTTCGGCATCCGCGGCGAGATCTACCCGGAGGACGTGTTGGTCTGCGTCGCCGCGATGCGGCTCGGCCGGCCGGTCAAATGGATCGAGGACCGGCGCGAGCACCTGATCTGCGCCAACCATTCGCGTCAGCAGAAGCACCGCATCAAGGCGGCAGTCGATGCGGACGGACAGATCCTCGCGATCGACGACGAGTTCTGGCACGACCAGGGTGGCTATATCCGGACCCACGCGATCCGCGTCGCCATGATGATCTGCGGGATCCTGCCCGGTCCCTATCGGGTGCCGGCTTATCGCTCGATTGGCCACTTCCGCCTCACCAACAAGACGCCGGCCGCGACCTACCGGGCGCCCGGACGCTACGAGACGACCTTCATCCGCGAGCGGCTGGTCGACGCGGTGGCGCAACGCCTCGGCCTCGATCCGATTCACGTGCGCCGGCGCAACCTCATCACCAAGGAAGAGATGCCCTATCCGCGGCCGCTCGAGGCCCTGGGCGAGGAAATCCATTACGACTCGGGCGACTATGCGGCGTTGCTCGACCGCGTGCTGGCGGCGGCCGACTGGACCAATCTTCAGACCGCCTTGACGAAGCGGCGCCAGCAGGGCGAGCTGGTCGGCGCCGGCATCGCGATGTTCGTGGAGAAGAGCGGCCTCGGCCCCTCCGACGGCGTGAAAATCTCGGTCGATACCTCGGGCATGGTCGAGGTCATCACCGGCGGCGCCTCGATCGGCCAGGGTTTCGAGACCGTGGTGGCGCAGGTCTGCGCCGAGACGCTGGGCGTCGACTATCGGGCGGTGCGCGTGATCCATGGCCAGACCGACCGCATCGCCTTCGGGATCGGCGCGCATGCGTCGCGCGCCACCGTGATGACGGCGTCGGCGACCTACAACGCGGCCGTGAAGCTGCGCGCCAAGGCGCTCGACTACGCGGCCGGCATGATGCAGGCGCCGGTCGCCTCGCTCGCGATCGTCGACGGCGCTGTGGTACGCACCGACCGCGACGCCACGCCGTCGATGAGTCTGGGCGCGGTCGCGCTCGGCCTTGAGCCGACGTCGAAGACCCGCGGGGGCCGCGAGCCGGGGCTCATCGCCGAGGGCTGGTTCGACGTCGACCACCAGGTCTATCCCTACGGCACCCATGTGGCGGTGGTCCGCGTCGACCGCGAGACCGGCGCGGTGACGGTCGAGCGCTACATCATCGGCTACGATATCGGCCGCGCCATCAATCCGACACTGGTTGAGGGGCAGATCGTCGGCGGCTTCACCCAGGGGCTGGGTGGCGCGCTCTATGAGGAATTCCTCTACAACGACCGCGGCGATCCGCTATCCACCAGTTTTGCCGATTACCTGATGCCGGGCGCGCGCGAGACGCCCCGGGTCGAGGTGATCCTGACCGAGGAGGCGCCGAGCCCGCTCAATCCTCTCGGCATCAAGGGCGCGGGCGAAAGCGGCATCACCCCGGTCGGCGCCGTGATCGCGGCGGCGGTCGAAGCCGCCATCGGGTTGCCGGGCGCCATCAAGGCGCTGCCGATCACGCCGCAACGGCTCAAGCATATCCTCGACGGGCGGCGGTGATATAGTCACGCAAGAATGACGGAGTCCCCCATGCAGAGCACGCTCGATTCCCGCGCAGCGGCGCGCGCCTCCAACGAAAAGCCGCGGCGGCCCAAGCAGGATCTGCGCGCCTGGTTGGCCGACATGGAGGCGGCCGGCGAGCTGAAATCGATCAAAGGTGCGGAGCGCGAGCAGGAGATCGGCGGAATCGTCGACATCTATCAGCGCACACATGGCAGCCCCGCCGTGATGTTCGACGACATTCCGGGCTATCCGGCGGGCTACCGCGTGGTCGCCAACATCCTCACCAAAGTGCGGCGCATCAACCTGACGATCGGGCTGCCGGAGAATGCCAGCGAGATGGATCTGGTCCGCTTCTGGCGCAACTACATGAAACAGACCAAGACGATCCCGCCGCTCACGGTGGAGAGCGGGCCGCTCCTGGAGAATTCCTACAGCGGCGCCGACATCGACCTTTTGAAGATCCCCACCCCGAAATGGCACGAGCACGACGGCGGCTATTACATCGGCACCGGCTGCATGGTGATCATGAAGGATCCGGATTCCGGCTGGATCAACTACGGCGCCTACCGCATCCAGGTGCACGATCGCAACGTCGCCTCGGTGATGACCTCCAAGGGCAAGCACGGCAACCTGATCATGCGCAAATACCACGAGCGCGGCGAGCCCTGCCCGATCGCGGTGGTGATCGGCATGCATCCGGCGCTGTTCATGGTGGCGGGCATCGAGATTCCCTATGGCAAGAACGAGTATGACGCCGCCGGCGGGCTGATCGGCGAGCCGGTCGAGATCATCACCGGGCCGCGCACGGGGCTTCCGATTCCGGCGCATGCCGAGGCAGCCTTCGAGGGCTTCGTGCATCCCAAGGACCTGATCGACGAGGGTCCGCTCGGCGAATGGACCGGCTATTACGCCGGCGGTCTCAAGAAGGAGCCGAAGATCCGCGTCGAAACCTTCTTCCATCGCGACCAGCCGATCCTGCTCGGCGCGATTCCCGCCATGCCGCCGAACGACGACACCTTCTACCGCGGCACCTATCGCTGCGGGGCGGTGTGGAATCAGCTCGAGGCGGCCGGCGTGCCCGAGGTGAAGGGCGTGTGGTCGCACGAGGCCGGCGGCAGCCGCATGTGGCTCACGGTTGCGATCAAGCAGATGTATGGCGGCCACGCCAAGCAGGCCGGGCTGATCGCGTCGCAATGCCATGCCGGCGCCTATGCGAACCGCTGGGTGGTGGTGGTCGACGACGACATCGACCCAGCCAACATGAATGAGGTGATCTGGGCGATGTGCACGCGCTTCGATCCGCGCGAAGGCATGGAGGTGCTGCGCGGCTGCTGGAGCACGGCACTCGACCCGATGGCCTACAGTCCCGATGATCCGCGCAACGCCCGCGTGGTGATCGACGCATGCCGGCCGTGGTCGCGCCGCGACACCTTCCCGATCGAGGCGCGCTCGAGCAAGGAGCTCGACGAGCGCATCCGCGCGAAGTTCGGCAAAGATCTGCCGCGGGGATTTTGATGCGCGGCACCCACACGCACCGTCATGCCCCGCGCAAGCGGGGCATCCAGTACTCCGTGACGCATGTCGCGGAATACTGGATCGTCCGCTTTCGCGGACGATGACAAACCGAGAAATTGAGTTCGGACGATGACCGAAAAACGCGACATCACGCTGAACATCAACGGGCGCGACCATGCGATCCGAGTCGAGGCGCGCAAGACCCTGGTCGATGCGATCCGCGATGATTGCGGGCAGACCGGCACCCATATCGGCTGCGAGCATGGCGTCTGCGGGGCCTGCACGGTGATCCTCGACGACGTGGCGGTGCGCGCCTGCCTGATGTTCGCGGTGCAGGCGCAAGGAAAACGAATTCGCACGGTCGAAGGACTCGCCGAAGGCGACAGGCTGCACCCGCTGCAAAGCGCATTCATCAAACATCATGGCTTGCAATGCGGCTTCTGCACGCCCGGCTTTCTCATGCTGGCGGTGAACACGCTGGAGCGCCAGCCCGACATCGGCGACGAGGAGCTCTTGGACGTGCTGTCGTCCAATCTCTGCCGCTGCACCGGCTATCAAAACATCATCACGGCGGTGCGCGCCGCCGCCGACGACATGCGTCGCGCCGGAGCCGCGGGATGAGCCACGGCTATCCGACGCCTCCGCGCGCGGAGGAGCGGAGAGTTCTTGGCCATCCGGTCCCGCGCATCGAGGATCGGCCGCTGGTCACCGGCCATGGCCTCTACGCCGGCGACGTGTCGTTTCCCCATCAGCTGCACATGCGGATCGTGCGCTCGGCCCATGCGCATGCCCGCATCGTGGCGATCGATACGGCGGCCGCGCGCGCGCTGCCGGGCGTGGTCGCGGTGTGGACCGTGGACGATATCGCCGAGCTGCCCCCGATCGACTTTCGCGATCCTTCGGCCGAGGCGCTCAAGCCCTATCGCCAGCCGGTGCTGGCGCGCGGCCGGGTGCGTTACGTCGGCGATCCGGTGGCGGCGGTGTTTGCCGAGGATCCATATGTGGCGGAAGACGCCGCCGACCTGGTCGACATCGAGGTCGCGCCGCTGCCGGTGCTGATGGGTGCGCAAGAGCTGGGCGAGTTCGACGACGGCCGCGCCACCGAGCCGACCATCGTCCGCCACAGCTTCGGCGACATCGAGGCCGCCTTCGCCAAGGCCCATGCGGTGGTCGAGCTGGACCTCACCATCGGGCGGCATTCGGGCGTGCCGATGGAGACGCGTGGCGCGATCGGCCGCTACGACGCGGCGCGCGACGTGCTGGAGCTGCATGGCGCCGCAAAAGTGCCCCATCGCAACAAGGACACGCTGGTGCGCATGCTCGGGCGCAGCCCGCATTCGCTCCATCTCTTCGAGGGCCATACCGGCGGTGGCTTCGGAATTCGCGGCGAGCTATACCCCGAGGACGTGCTGGTGCTGGTCGCGGCGCTGCGCCTCGGCCGGCCGGTGAAATGGATCGAGGACCGGCGCGAGCATCTCATCAGCGCCAATCACTCGCGCCATCAGCATCACCGGGTGCGCGCCGCGGTCGACCCGCAGGGCCGCCTGCTCGGAATGGAGGATGAGTTCTTCCACGACCAGGGCGCCTATGTGCGCACCCATGGGGCGCGCGTAGTCGGGCGCACCATGAGCATGCTGACCGGGCCGTACAAAGTGGGCGCCTACCGGGCGGTTGGACATTTCCGGCTCACCAACAAGACGCCGGCCGCGACCTATCGGGCGCCGGGACGCTATGAAGGCACCTTTGTGCGCGAGCGCCTGATGGACGCGATCGCGGCCCGGCTCGGCATCGACCGCATCGAGCTGCGCCGGCGCAATCTCATTCCCGGCGCCGAGATGCCCTTCACGGTCGAGTTCGACGAGCCGGGCGCCGAGGAGCTGGTCCTCGACTCGGGCGATTACCCGGCGCTGCTCGACAAGGCGCTCGCCCATTTCAAGTGGGACCAGGTCCTGGCCGACGTGACGCGCCGGCGCGCCGCCGGCGAAGCGGTCGGCACCGGCATCGGGCTGTTCGTCGAGGAGAGCGGGCGCGGCCCGGCCGACGGTGCGAAGATTTCGGTCGACACCGACGGCGCGGTGGAGGTGGTCACCGGTGGCGCGTCGGTGGGCCAGGGTTTTGCGACCGCCATGGCGCAAATCTGCGCCGAGCAGCTTGGCGTGGATTACAGCCGCATCCGCGTGGTGCACGGCCGCACCGACCGCATCGCCTTCGGCATCGGGGCGCATGCGGCGCGCGCCACGGTGATGACGGGTGGTGCCGTGAACGAGACCGCGATCAAGCTGCGCCAGAAGGCGCTGCAATTCGCCTCGGAGCTGTTGCAGACCCCGGCCGAGATGCTGGACATCGTGGACGGGGTGGTGCGCCGAAAAGGCGGCGATGCCGGCCCGTCGATCGCGCTCGGCGACATCGCCAAGCGCGTGGCGCCCGGCGCCGAGCTCTTGCATGGTCGCGAGCCCGGGCTGTCGGCGGAGGCCTGGTTCCATACCGATCACACGGTCTTCCCCTACGGGGCGCAGCTCGCCGTGGTGCGGGTCGACCGCGACACCGGCCAGGCGACGGTCGAGCGGCTGATGATCGCTTACGACGTCGGCCGCGCCGTCAACCCGATGATGCTCGAAGGCCAGCTGGTCGGCGGCTCGATCCAGGGCGTGGGCGGCGCGCTGCTCGAGGAATTCACCTACGACCAGAACGGCGAGCCGCTGGCGGTGACTTTCGCCGACTACCTGATGCCGAGCTTGCGCGACGCGCCGCCGGTCGACGTGCTGATCACCGAGGACGCGCCGAGCCCGCGCAACCCGCTCGGGCTCAAAGGCGGCGGCGAAGGCGGCATCAACGCGGTCGGCGCCGTGATCGCCGGCGCGATCGACGACGCCATCGGGATTCCGGGCGCCGTGACGCGGCTGCCGGTGACGCCGCCGCGACTCAAAGAACTACTCAGGCGTGGCGCGCCATAAACCACGTCACGCGCTTTCAACACATGCGTCGTCATTGCCCGCGAAAGCGGGCAATCCAGTACGCCCGATAAGCGCCGGGGTTATTGGATCGTCCGCTTTCGCGGACGATGACGGCAGAACGAGAACCTCAAATCCTAAACTCGTCGCCGCGCTTGCGGCCCTGAAACACGCTGACGAACAGGTCGTCGGCGGTGAGCCGCCGCCGCGTCAGGCCCTGCTCGTGCGAGTAGCCGGCGAGCGTCTCGATGGTATGCCGGTTTTTCTCGCCGAGCCCGTATTCCCACGGGTCGGGTCCCATGATCTGCTCCTGCTCCTCCCAGGCCTCGCGGTACCAGGCGAGCGGAACGATGCGCGGGTTCGCCATGCGCGCCATGGCGATCGCCTTGGCGCGCTGGAAGGCCTGGAACATGTTGATCGGCACCCACGGGTGCTTGTCGACGATCTCCTGCTTGAGGCCGAGCACATGCATGATCGGGAAGATGCCGGTCTTCTTGTAGTAGGCGATCTCCTCGTTCTTGAAATCGGGAAACAGCCGACCGACGCGCGGATCCTTGGCCGTGAAGGGCTTGATGATGCTGGAATGGATCACCGCGTCGAGCTCGCCCTCGGCCAGCATGGTCTCGACCGACTTCGCATGCGGCAGCCGCGTGATCTTCAGGTCGGCGGGCGGCGTGAACTCGATGTCCTCGTCGAGCTCGGCGAAATACTCCACTGATTTGTGCGGCACGCCGTATTCATGCTCGAGGATGCCGCGCATCCAGTGGCCGGCGGTGACCAGAAAGGACTTGATGCCGACTTTGCGTCCGATCAGGTCGCTCGGCTTCTTGATCCCGTTGGTGGTGTTGATGAACACGAAACCGTGGCGGAAGCGCCGATGCAGGAACACCGGCAGGGCGGTGACCGCCTGCCCCTGGTCCTTGGCTACCACGTAGGACGAAGCCGAGGTCTCGGCCATGTCGAAGTCGCCGTTGCGGATGAAGCGCCAATGGCGGGTCGTCGAGTCCATCTCGGTCAGCACCGTGAGATCGATCCCGTCCGGTTCGACCTCCCCTTCCTTGAGGGCGCGAATGATCTCGTAATCGCCGCAGGCGAGCGTGAGCGGTATTTTCTTGGCCACGGATGAGGATCCTTAGGGTGGAGGAAGAGACGGTGCGGCGTCACTTCGCCCCTTGGGCGATGATGGCGCGCACCTCGGCGACGACGTCGGCCGGCGTTTGATAAAGCTCGTCGATCAGCTTGTCGATATCGGCGCCGGTGACCGCATTGACCTCGAGCCCCCGCTGCCGGGCCTCGGCCAGGAAATCCGGATCGGCCATGGTCTTCTCAAACGCGGCCCGCAACGCCTGCTTGCGCTCCGGCGGGATGCCGGGCGGCGCCACGAAGGGGCGCGCCATCGCCTGGCGGCTGAACACCAGCCGCAGAATCTGGCGCTGCCGGTCGGTGGTGGCGAATTCGGTGATCAGGGGGACGTCGGGCAGCTCGGGGCTTTTCTTCAGCGCGAGCTGGACCAGGATATTGACCTGCTTGCGCTCCACCCATTCGGGCCGCTGCTGCTTCAGGCTCGAATAGGACCAGCCGCAGCGGCCGTCGACCTCGCGGCGCTCGATCGCCAGCGCGACCTCGGCGCTGCCCGGATAGCCGCTGACCAGCCGCAGCTTGACGCCGAACACGTTGCGCACCACGGTCGCGAAGATGTCCGGGTCGGACGCCGAGCCCTCGCCGCCGACCGTGAAGGGCGTGGTGAGCGCATTGGTCCAGGTCTTCACCGCCGAATCGCGCCAGGTCACGCAGGTGCTGACCTCGTCGGTGCCGCTGCCCAGCCAGCTGAATTTGCGCGAGTCGAATTGCGTGCTGCTGGCGCCGATCAGCGGCTCCATCGCCATGCCGCGCGAGAAGGTGCCGATGACGGAGCCGTCCTTGGGCGCCGCGTTATACAGAAAGTTGGCGGCCCGCAAGCTACCGGCGCCAGCCATGTTCTGCGGCACGATCGTCGGGTTGCCGGGGATATGCCGTCCCAGGTAGTGGGCGAGGACGCGCGCATAAGTGTCGTAGCCGCCCGCGACCGTGTAGCCGATGATGAGCGTGACGCTGCGTCCGCGGTAGAAATCCTCGACCGGATCGGCCAGCGCCGGCGCGCCAAGCGCAAGCGTCAAGCAGAGCAGGACAACCCAACGGCGCATGAGGCTCACCTGCATTCTCTCTTCCGTCATCACCGGGCGCCGGGTTGCCCGGCCGCCGCCATTCCTTATACTCCGCCCCTCGCCGATCAACTGGTGTTTCCGATGAAGCCGCCGCCCTTCAGCTACTACGATCCGCGCACCGTCGCCGACGCGATCGGGCTGCTCGCGCGCCTTGACAACGCCAAGGTGCTGGCGGGCGGCCAGTCGCTGATGCCGATGCTGAACATGCGCTATGTGCTGCCCGATCACGTGATCGACCTCAACCGGGTCGAAGGCCTGTCCTATGTGCGCGAGAGCGGCGGCGCGGTCGAGATCGGCGCGATGACGCGCCAGCGCGAGCTCGAATTCTCCGACCTCATCCGCACGCGCCTGCCACTGATGCAGGAGGCGATCCTGCAGGTCGGTCATCGCCAGACTCGCAACCGGGGGACGATCGGCGGCTCGCTCTGCCATCTCGATCCCGCCGCCGAGCTGGTCACCGTGGGGGCCGGCTATGACGCCACGGTCGTCGTCACGGGAGCGGCCGGCCAACGCCAGATCGCCTTCGCGGATTTTCCGGTCGCCTATATGACGCCGGCGATCGAGCCGAACGAGATATTGACCGCAGTGCGCTTCACGCCGTGGCCTGCCGGCCACGGATTTGCCTTCGTCGAGTTCGCGCGCCGCCACGGCGATTTCGCCATCACATCGGCGGCGGCACTGATCGAGGCCGACGGCGCCGGCAAAATCACCCGCGCCTCGGTGACGATCGGCGGCGCCGCCGTGCTGCCGGTGCGCGCCAGCGAGGTCGAGGAGGCGCTGGTCGGGCAGGTACCGACGCCGGACCTGGTGCGCCGCGCCTGCGAGAGCTGCCGCGCCATCGAGGCGATCGAGGACATCCACGCGCCGGCGTCCTACCGCCAGCACCTCGCGGCCGTGCTGTCGCGCCGTGCCTTGGACAAGGCGATCGCGCGGCTCGGCAAGCCGGTGCCGGCAAGCCTGCGTGAGAGAGTTAGAGATACCGCATGACCGAGAAGCGAACCGTCGCGTTGACCGTCAATGGCAAGCGTTACGAGAAGGAGGTCGAGGTCCGCGTCACCTTGGCGGACTTCATCCGGCATTATCTCGGCCTCACCGGCACGCATCTCGGCTGCGAGCACGGCGTGTGCGGCGCCTGCACGATCCTGCTCGACGGCCAGTCGGCGCGCTCCTGCCTGATGCTGGCCGTGCAGGCTGACGGCCACGAGATCATGACGGTCGAAGGCATCGCGCCGAGCGATACCGAGCTTCACCCGCTGCAAGAAGCCTTCCGCGACAACCACGGCCTGCAATGCGGTTTCTGCACGCCGGGCATGTTGACCACGCTGATCGAATTCCTGCGCGACAACCCCGATCCGACCGAGCACGAGGTGCGCATCGCGATCTCGGGCAATCTGTGCCGCTGCACCGGTTATCAGGGCATCGTGAATGCGGCGCTCGACGCGGCGAAACGGCTGCAAGCCGCGCGCGCGTGAGGCCGGCGCGCGCGCCCGATCTTCGTTGACACCCGATTTTTCATATGCCCGAATGACCTGAAGCCGATCGAGACGGCTGCGCCGGCAAGTCTCGCATGGACAGGCCTAGTGTTTCGTTCCGTCGACCAGCTTCTGCGTCCCAAGAACATCGCCATCGTGGGAGCGTCCGATTCGAGCCGCGGCGGCTGGGCGCGCGAGATCTACGAGAATCTCGAATTCAGCGGATTTCCCGCGCCGCTCTATCTGGTCAACCCCAAGCGCAGCGAGCTGTGGGGACGCCCCGTCTATCCGAACTTCGCCGCCATCCCCGAGCCGGTCGATCTTGCGCTCACCATCATCCCGTCGCCGCAGATTCCCGACACGCTCGCCGAGGCCGCCGCGCATGGGCTGAAGTGTGCGCTCATCTACGCGGCGCAATTCGGCGAGGGCGGCGACCCCGAGGGTCTGGATCGCGCGCGCGCCATCAGCGCATTGTGCGACGCGCATGGCTTGCGCGTCTCCGGACCGAACTGCATGGGATCGGTGGCGTTGCGCGAGAAGCTCCTGCTTTATCCGGCCAAGCGCGTGCGGACGCTGCGGCCCGGCCATGTCGGCGTCGTGTTCCAGTCCGGCGGAACGTTTCAGTTCTGGCTGCAGCAGGCGTCGCTGCGCGGCCTCGATTTCTCCTATGCGGTGTCGAGCGGCAACGAGCTCGACCTCGATCTCGCCGACTACATCAATTTTCTGGTGGGCGACCCGCACACCCGGATCATTGCCTGCATGGTGGAAGGCATCCGCCGGCCGCAGGCCTTCATGGCGGCGGCCGCGAAGGCGCTCGACGCCCGCAAGCCGATCATCCTGGTCAAGGTCGGACGCAGCGAGCTCGGCAAGGCGGCTGCGCAGAGCCACACCGGCGCGATCGCGAGCGACGAGAAGGTGTTCGACGCCGTCTGCCGGCGCTACGGCATCATTAGCTGTCCGTCGCTCGACGACCTGATCGAGAACTGCCTGGCCTTCGGACCCGGCCGCCTGCCGAAGGGGCCGCGCATCGCCATGTCGTGCTATTCGGGCGGCTCGAAGGGGCTTGTCCTCGACTATGCGAGCGACCTCGGCGCCATGATGGCGCCGCTCACCGGAGAGACGCGCGCGCGGCTCAAGCCCATGATCGATCCAGGGCTCGCCGCCGAGAACCCGCTCGATACCGGGCCGTCGGTCGGCGTGCGGGCGCCGCAGTTCGCCGAGATCTGCAAGGTGGTGTGCGCCGATCCGACCGTCGACCTTCTGACCGTGCAGGGTCTGCTCCCGGTCAATCCCGGCGACCCGTATGACCCCGGGCCGCTGCGCGGCGTGATGGCGTCGACCGACAAGCCGGTCCTCGCCTTCGGCCGTATCGCGCAGAATGTCTCGGACATCAGCCGGAAATTCCAGACAGAGACCGGCATGCCGTTCATCCAGGGGCTGCCCGAAACGGTGCGCGCCTTGCAGAATCTCATTCACTACGCGGCGGCGGTGCGGCGCGGCGCGATGCCCGCCGCAGAGAATTCCCCTACCGGCAAGGCGCCAGATCCGGCGGCCCTGGAGGCGCTCATGGCGGCGCATGGCCTCGCGCTGCCACGCGGCGCGCGCGCGAAGAGCGCCGAGGCAGCGGCCGTCAAGGCGAAAGAGATCGGCTTCCCGGTCGCCGTCAAGATCGTCTCGCCGCAAGCGTCCCACAAGACCGAGATCGGCGGGGTGGCGCTTCATCTCGGCGACGCCGCGGCGGTGCGCTCGGCCGCCGACGCCATGGCGGCCCGCCTGCTGGCGCATGATCCCGCCGCCGTGGTCGAAGGTTTTTTGGTGCAGGAGATGGTCGACGGCGTCGAGATGCTGATCGGCGTGCGCGAGGACACCCAGTTCGGACCCATCATGGCGGTCGGTCTCGGCGGGATCGCGGTCGAGGTCATGCAGGACGTGGCCATCCGCCTGTTGCCGGTTGACGAGGACACGGCGCGGGAGATGATCGGTTCGCTGCGCGGCGCGCCCCTGCTCGGCGCGTTCCGCAGCCGCCCGGCCCGCGATACCGACAGCCTGGTGCGCGCCATGACAGGGCTCTCGCGCCTGTTCCTGCAATATGGCGCCTGGTTCAGCGATATCGAGATCAATCCGCTCATCGTCCTGGCGCAAGGCGTGCGCGCGGTGGATATCCGCACGGTCCGGCGAAACAGCCAAGGGGAGAGATCGCATGGGTGACGCGCCGGCCGCCTCGAGCGACGGCATGAATCTCGACCTTCCGGACGAGATCCGGATGCTCAAGGACACCGTCCGCAAATTCGTCGACAGGGAGCTGATCCCGATCGAGCGCGCGGCGCGCGACGGTCACAAGCTCAAGCCCGAGGTGCGGGCGCATCTCCAAGCCAAGGCCAAGGAGCTCGGACTCGCGGGCTACGATGTCCCGACACAATATGGCGGCCTCGGCATGGGCCTCGTCGCCAAGGTGACGGTATGGGCTGAGCTCAGCCGCAGCATCGCGCTGCCGACGCGCGGGGTCGAGATCTTCGGGCCGACGGTGAGCCCGATTCTCTATCATCTCGATGATGAGCAGAAGAAAAAATACCTGCTGCCGACCATCCGCGGCGAGCTCAACTGGTGCCTGGCGCAGACCGAGCCCGACGCCGGCGGCGATCCGGGCGGCATGCGCACCACGGCCGTTCGCCGCGGCGATCACTACATCATCAACGGCACCAAACGCTTCATCACCGGCGCCGACGAGGCGCACTACACCCAGCTGATCGCCGCCACCGACCGCCAGAAGGGATCGCATGGCGGGATCTCCGCCTTCATCGTCGACATGAAGGCGCCCGGCGTGACCCTGGTGCGGGCGCAGGAGTTGGTGGTCGACGACCGCCCCTGGGAGATCACCTTCGAGGACGTCAAGGTGCCGGTCGCCGATCGCGTCGGTCAGGAAGGCGACGGCTTCAAGCACGCGCAGCACTGGCTCAATGTGGGCCGCATCCGCCACGGCGCCCGCGGCATGGGTGTGATCGAGCGCTGCCTGGAGCTCGGCACGCGCTACGCCAGGCAGCGCGTGACCTTCGGCCAGCCATTGGCGGAACGCCAGGCAGTCCAGTGGATGCTGGCCGACAGCTTCATGGAGCTGCACCAGCTTCGCCTGATGGTCTATGACGCGGCCTGGAAATACGACCAGGGACGCGACATCCGGACCGAGGCCTACATGGCGAAGATTTTTGGCGACACGCAGTCCTTCCACGCCGCTGACCGCTGCATGGAGATCCACGGCGGCATGGGGCTTGCGACCGACCTGCCGATCGAGAAATTCTGGCGCGACCAGCGCAGCATGATGATCACCGAGGGACCGATCGAAATCCTGAAAATGACGCTCGCCCGCCACGTGCTGCGCACGTATGGGTGACGGAAATCCGGGCGCCTGGCCCGAGCCAATCGCCAACAAAGGGAGAAACCCATGGCCGACTACAAATACGAATGCGTGAAGGTCAGGATCCACGACGGGATCGCCTGGGCGATGCTCAACCGTCCGGACAAGCGCAACGCCATGAGCCCGCAGCTCCACTACGACATGGACGACGCGCTGGCGCGGCTCGAGACGGATGACAATGTGCGCGTCGTGGTGATCAGCGGCGAAGGCGGCAATTTCAGCGCCGGCCAGGATCTCAAGAAATTCTTCCGCGAGCTGGAGAAAAATCCGAGCGAGCGCAAGAAGGCGGCGGCCGCCGCCAACCGCTGGCGCTGGGAGCGCATCTACAACTACGACAAGCCCACCATCGCGATGGTGCACGGCTTCTGCGTCGGCGGCGCCTTCATGCAGCTGCTCGCCTGCGACTTCGCGATCGCGGCCGACGATGCGACCTTCTCGCTCTCCGAGGTCAACTGGGGCATCCTGCCGGGCGCCCTGGTCTCGAAAGCGGTCATCGACACGGTGCTGCCGCGCCACGCGCTCTATTACGCCTGCCTCGGCGAACCGTTCGACGGCCATGAGGCGGCGCGTATCGGCATGATCAATTACGCGGTGCCGGCCAAGAAGCTCGAAGACGCCGTGACCGAGCTCGCCGAGAAGCTGATGAAGAAGAGCCCGGCTGTGTTGCGCGCCACCAAGCAGGCGATCCGCCAGGTCCGCACCATGGACGTGCCGCAGGCCTACGACTATCTCGCCGCCAAGGGCCAGGCCATCAAGGTGTCCGACAAGGAGGATTCCTACAATACCGGCTTGCGCCAGTTCCTCGACGAGAAGACCTACAAGCCGACCTTCGAGCCGTTCCGTCTCGGCACCATGCTCACCGATCAGCGGCCCAAGCCGGCGAAGTCGTGAAGTTCACGGCGAGTCAGCAGGATCAATCGCCCTTCACGCCGAGAACCTTGACGATCTTTCCGAAGCGCTCGGTTTCCGACGCGATATAGGCGGCGTATTCCCGCGGCGAATTGGTGACCGCCTCGGCGCCCTGGTCTTCCATCTGCTTGGCGACCTCGCGATCCTGCACGGCGCGCGCGAATGCATCGTGCAGCTTGGCGACGATCGGCGCCGGCGTACCGGCCGGAGCGAGCAGGCCGAACCAGGTCTCCATCTCGAAATCGGGGAAGCCGGCCTCCGCCATGGTGGGCACGTCCGGCAACGCGGCGAGCCGCTTGGCGGACGACACCGCGAGGATGCGCGCCTTGCCGGACTGGTAGAAGGGCAGCACCGACGCATAGGAGACGAACAGGAAATCCAGCCGTCCGGTCGATACGTCGAGGGACGCGGGCCCTGCCCCGCGATAGGGCACATGCACCATGGGGGCGCCGACCGCGCGGGAGAACATCGCGCCCAAGAGATGCCCGCCGGAGCCGTTGCCCTGCGATCCGTAGCTCAGTCCGCCCGGCTTGGTCTTGCCATAGGCCGCAAGATCCTTGACCGATTTGATCGGGCCATCGGCCGGGACCACGAGCAGCTGGGGGAAGCTCCACATCAGCGTGATCGGCTCGAAATCCTTGATCGGGTCATAGGGGAGCGAGGGATAGAGCCAGGCGTTGGCCGCGTGCGTGCCGGAATTCGCCTGGAACAACGTATAGCCGTCGGGCTGGGCCTGCTTGACCATGGCGGCGCCGACCGCGCCGCCACCGCCCGGGCGCGACTCCACGACGATGAGCTGACCAGTATTCTCGCTGACCTTCTTGGCGACCAGCCGCTGGAACGTATCGGAGCTCGCGCCGGGCGTGAACGGAATAACGACCGTGATCGGCCGGCTCGAGAGCAGCTCGGCGGCCGCCTTCCCGCCCGCGACCGCGTTCGCCGCGATCAACGCGGCGAGAATGACAAGCGCCCTCGGCATGCGGCGCAGTGTTTCAAGCGGGGATCAGACCGTCAAGGGAATGGGCGTGCGATGCGGCATCCCAACACAAGAGGCGCGTGTCCGGGCGCGGCCTCAGCTTGATCGCCGCGTGAACAGACGCATGATCGCATCCCAGATCACCCGCCCCATGAGGGCGAAGCCCGAGATCGGTTTGGCCGCCGCGGGCGGCGCGGATGGCGATTTGGGCGCCGAGGCGGCGACGGACGGCGCGCTCGCCGGCGCAGCGGCGGGGCGCGACATCGCGGGCTGAGCTTTCAGGTTTTCGGCGAACTGCTTCATCAGCTGCGCCGCAGTCGCCTGGATCATGCTGACGCCGCGGCCGTATTGGGCGACCGCCCCGGACAGCGTGAGGTCGGTGTGCACCAGCACCTTGGAGCCGGTGGGGGTCGCTTCCAGACGGAACGACGCGGCCGCATTGGCGCCGCCGCGCCCCTTCGCGTCGGTGCCCTGCGCCTTGACGCGCGCAGTGTGGTTGGTGTCGTCGATCTCCTCGAACTTGACCACGCCCGCAAAGGTAAGCGCCACCGGACCGAGCCGCACCGAGATGTTGCCCTTGTAGGTGTTCTTGTCGATCACCTCGGTCAGCTGCGCGCCCGGCATGCAAGGCGCGATGCGCTCGATGTCCATCAGAATCGGCCACGCCACGGCGGGCGGCAGCGGCACCTCGAAGGCGTTGTCGAATTCCATGGGTTACTCCACAATCATTTTTGTCATTGCGAGGCGTGCAAAGCACGCCGAAGCAATCTCGCGCCGCGCATCGAGATTGCTTCGCTTCGCTCGCAATGACAACTGGCGATCATCTCTTCGCGCTCTTGATCAGCTCCAGCAGCTTGTGCGGCGGCATCGGCGTCTGCGCGATCCGCACCTCGAACGGCGTCAGGGCGTCCTCGATGGCGGAGATCACGGCGGCGGCGGCCGGGATCGTGCCGACCTCTCCGGCGCCCTTCGCGCCGAGCGGATTGAGCGGCGACGGCGATTCCTTGTACATCGTGTCCATCATCGGAATCTCGGTCGGGCCCGGCAGCAGATATTCGGCGAATGTGGTGGTCAGCGGCTGGCCGGCGTCGTCATAGCCCATCCATTCGAGCAGCGCATTGCCGATGCCGTGCGCGACGCCGCCCTGCACCTGGCCGTTGACGATCGCCGGATTGATCAGCGTCCCGGAGTCCTGCATCGCAAAATAGCGCAACACGCGCACGCCGCCGGTCTCGGTGTCGACCTCGACCTCCGCAACATGGCAGGCATTCGCGTAGGCGAGCGCATCCAGCCGATGATTGACGGTCGCGTCGAGCCCGGGATCGACCCCGGGCGGAAAGCCGTAGCCGGGCGCGCCCTGCAGCACGCGCGCGAGCTCGCCGAGACCGACCGCGAGCTTGCGGGCGCCGACGACCCGCACCTCGCCATCGACAACCTCGAGATCGTGCTCGGCCGCCTCCAGCAGATGGCTTGCGAGCTTTCGCGCCTTGTCGCGCACCGCACGCGCGGCGAGCAGCACGGACGAGCCCGCCGTGACGGTCTGGCGGCTCGCGAAGCCGCCGAGGCCGAGCGCCACCGTGGCGGTGTCGCCCGATACGACGCGGATATCCTCCGCCCGCAGCCCGAGCTCCTGGGCGCAGATCTGG
>DATBBS010000226.1:0-11729 GCA_036270895.1 Xanthobacteraceae bacterium | reverse complement strand
GCCGCGGCGGTCGTGAACAACGAGCGACGCACCGGCCGGGCCGGTGCGGATACAATCCGAATCTTCATATGAATCCTCTTTCTCGTCGTTCCCGGCGCTGACATCCCGGCCGAACGCGGACCCCTGAGATTGGCTGTCTCGACGCCAAATAAGGCAGGAAAGTGACGCCCGCAGTTGGCCTGATAACCGAATTGGTCGCCCCGATAAAGCCTTATCCAAGATGATGGTGATAACATCAAGGCATCGAGCCGGCCGATTGGCGGCCCCATCTCCTATGCGGGGCCTATGTCAGCTTCGTGTCGCAAACCAATCCAACGGGTCAGAACCGCCGTGAACGTGCTCGCGCGCACCATTGCGTGGTCCGTTTGGATGCTCGTCGCGGTCTGGCAAGTCCCCGACGCGGCCGCAGCGGAGCCGCGGCACGCGATCGCGATGCAGGGCGAGCCGGCCCTGCCCCCAGGATTTGCCGCTTTTCCCTATGTGGATCCGAATGCTCCCAAGGGCGGGCGTCTGGTGCAGGGCGCGCTCGGCACCTTTGACAGCCTCAATCCGCTGATCGTGAACGGCGTGCCGGCCATCTCGACGCGCGGTTACGTGATCGAGAGCCTGCTCACGCGCAACTATGACGAGCCCTTTACGCTCTACGGCCTGCTCGCCAAGACCGTCGAGACCGACGACGCCCGCAGCTATGTCGTCTTCACGATCGACCCGCTGGCGAAATTCTCGGACGGACGGCCGGTGACCGCCGAGGACGTGATCTTTTCGTGGCGGCTGCTGCGCGACAAAGGCCGGCCCAACTACCGCACCTACTACGTCAAGGTGGCGAAAGCCGAGGCGCTCGGCGAGCGCGTGGTGCGCTTCGATCTCGCCGGCGCCAACGATCGCGAATTGCCGCTCATCCTCGGCCTGATGCCGGTGCTTCCCAAGCATGCAACCAACGAGGACACCTTCGAAGAGACCACCCTCAAGCCGCCGATCGGCAGCGGGCCCTATGTGATCGCGCAGGTCGATCCCGGCCGCGGCGTGACGCTCCGGCGCAACCCCGCCTACTGGGGCCGCGACCTCGCGGTCAACAAGGGGCTGTGGAATTTCGACACGCTGCAGTTCGACTATTATCGCGACGCCAATTCGCAGTTCGAGGCCTTCAAGAAGGGCCTCTTCGACGTGCGGGTCGAGGTCGATCCGGGACGATGGGAGACGGCCTATGATTTTCCCGCCGTGCGCGACCGTCGCGTCATCAAGGAGGCGTTTCCGACCGGCCTCCCGCAGGGCATGCTGGGTCTGGTCTTCAACACGCGCCGAAAGATCTTCGCCGACATCCGGGTGCGCGAGGCCATTTCGCTGCTGTTCGATTTCGAATGGATCAACAAGAATTTCTTCTTCGGGCAATATCGCCGCTCGGCGAGCTATTTCGCCGGCAGCGAGCTCTCCGCCTATCGCCGGGCCGCCGACGCGCGGGAACGCGCCCTGCTCGCGCCCTTCCCCGGCAGCGTGCGCCCCGACGTGCTCGACGGCACCTCGTCGCTGGCCGTGACCGACGGTTCCGGCCGCGACCGTGCGATCCTCAAACGCGCCCTCGCGCTGCTCGCCTCGGCCGGCTACGCGTTGGCCGGCACCGAATTGCGCGAACGCGCGAGCGGGCGCCCGTTCGAATTCGAGATCCTGGTGACCAGCAAGGATCACGAGCGCGTCGCCATCGCGTTCGCGCAGACGCTCAAGCTGGCCGGCATCGCGGCCCGCATCCGCGCGGTCGATGCGGTGCAATTCGATCAGCGCAGGATCGCTTTCGACTTCGACATGATCCCGTATCGCTGGGAGCAGTCGCTGTCGCCCGGCAACGAGCAGGCCTTCTACTGGGGGTCGGCCGCGGCGGATGAGCAGGGCAGCCGCAACTATATGGGGGTTCGCAGCCCGGCCATCGACGCCATGATCGCCGCGATGCTCGAGGCAACCACGCGGGAAGGTTTTGTCGCCGCCGTGCGCGCTCTCGACCGCGTGTTGATCTCGGGTTACTACGTGGTACCGCTGTTCTATCTGCCCGACCAATGGGTGGCGCGCTGGTCCTACATCCGGCATCCGGCCGTGACCCCGTTGTCGGGCTTTGTTCCAGAGTCATGGTGGCGCGCGCCGTAGATGCAATGAGAAAACCGGCATGATTCTCGGCCAATCCTCTTCCCAGCAGACCGCGCTGCTCGCGAAGTCCGGCCGCTCGACCATGGACGACATCTTTCGCCGCGCCGCCTTGCGCCGGCCGGACGCGATCGCCCTGGCGGATCCGCCGAATCGCCCCAGCATCACCGGTGGCGGTGCACGCCGCCTGACTTATGCACAGGCCGACCGACTGATTTCGGGGATCGCAGGAAGGTTGTGCCGCCTGGGACTGAAGACCGATGAGATCGTCGGCATGCAGATGGCAAACACCGTCGACGCCGTGCTGACCCTGCTCGGCATCCTGCGCGCCGGGCTCATCGCGACTCCCTTGCCGCTGCTGTGGCGGCAGGCCGATTGCGTCGCCGCGCTCGGCCGCATCGGCGCCGCCGCCTTGATCGTGAGCGGACGGATCGGATCGGTCGACCACAGCGCGCTGGCTATGAACGTCGCGGCCGACGTTTTCAACATCCGCCAGGTCGGCGGATTTGGCGGTGACCTGCCGGACGGACTCGTTTCCTTCGACGACCTCTACGCGGCCAGCACCATCGATCCCCCGCCTTCGGTCGAGAGAGCCGTCAACCCGGCGGCGCATGTGGCCGTCATCACCTGGGACGTTTGCGCCGATGGTCTCGTCCCGGTCGCGCGCAGCCATTTCGAGGTGCTCGCCGCCGGCGCCGCGATCACGCTGGAGAGCCGGCTCGAGCAAAACATGGTCATCCTGTCGTCGCTGGCTCTGCCCTCCTTCGCGGGCCTTGCGGCGGCCGTCATGCCGTGGCTCCTGGTGGGCGGAACGCTTGCGCTGCACCACCCGTTCGACCCGGTCGCATTCGCGCAGCAATGCAAAGCCGAGCAAGGCCAGGTCATCGTCGTCCCCGGATCGCTCGCGCTGCGGCTGGCGGACTCGGGTGTGTTCAGCCGGCGCGACGGCGCCAAGACGGTGATCGCGGCGTGGCGGGCGCCGGAGCAGCTGGCGGGGAGCGCCGCCTGGGGCGATCTCTCGATCGGCTTGGTCGACATCATGGTGTTCGGCGAGACGGCGCTGTTCGCGGCCCGCCGCGGCGGCGGCGGCCGACCAGCATCGCTCAGCCTCGGCGCCATCATGGCGCCGCGCGGCGCCCCGGGCGCGCTCCACATGGCAGAGGTCATGCGTACCGGGAACGGGACACTTGCGGTGCGCGGTCCGCTGGTGCCGAAATTCCCCTTGCCGTCGGAGGTCGACCGCGAAGGCAAGCCCCTGTTCAAGGTGGGCGCGGACGCCTTTGCGGACACCGGATACGCCTGCGAGGTCGACCCGACCTCACGCCTCCTGACGATCAGCGGCCCCCCGGCCGGCGTGGTCGGTGTCGGCGGGTACCGCTTCGGGTTGCGCAGCCTCACCGACATCGCGGCGCAGGCCGAGCCGGGCAGCACCGTGGCGGCGCTGCCCGACGCGCTCGGCGGCCGACGCCTCGCCGGCACGGCGGCCGACCCCGGTCGCGTGCGCGACGCGCTCGCCACCCGCGGGGTCAACCCGCTCATCGTTGCGGCGTTTGGCTCCTCCCGGGATGAAGAACGGCGGGCCGAGGCCTAGAATAACCTCGCCTCACCTCCGACGACGGTTTCCGATCGAGCGCCAGACCCCGTACGGCGGTTTTGCCCTCGCCATTGACGCCGCGTTAATGGCGTCTGGGCTAGGTTTGCCCGCTTCGATCGTGTGTCTGGGCGAGCCCGTCGCCCGACGGCGTTTTTCGCATCAACAGCGTGGCCGCCATGTCATTGCAAGGTCCGATCGTCGTCATCGCCGGCCAGAAGAATCCGGATCTCGCGAACGCGCTCGCGGCAGCCGGCGCCTTCCCGGTGATCGAAGCGACCTGGTCCGACGGCGCCGACGCGATCGCGCGGATCGAGCCCGCGGCCGTCGTCATGGAGGTCCCCGGCAAGCCCGTCGAGGTCGCGGCGGCGCATAGCGTCCGGGCCGCGATCGACGCCGCGGGCGGCCCTTACCTGCCGGTCGTCGCCCGGGTCGCGGACGGCGCCATGCCCGAAATTCCGGGCGCGTTGCCCATCGCCGCCGACGCGTCGCCGGACCGGATCGCGACCCGGCTCGCTTCGGCGTTGCGCGTGCGCACCCTCCATGCGGCCGCGCTCCGCCGCGGAGACGCCCTCAAGGACGCATGCGAGGACCTTCCCGTCTTGCCGGCCAGCGATCCGCTCGAGGACGCGACCGTGATCGTCACCGGCCGCGGCCGAACCTATCCGGCGCTGACCACGGCGGTCGGCGAGCAGGTCGGCCTGATCGGGGCGCTCAGCGTCGAGACTGCCGCCAAATTTCTCAATGCGCGCGATGTCGACGGCATCGTGATCGGCGAAGGGTTCAACCCGCTGACCATCGAGGCCTTCCTGACCGTGCTGGGCGAGGATTCGCGCTTCCGTGACCTGCCGATTGCGTTGCTGCCCGCCCTTCCGGCCGCGATCGACCTGCACCGCCTTCCCAACCTGGAGCATG
This sequence comes from Xanthobacteraceae bacterium, assembly GCA_036270895.1. GTDB lineage: Bacteria > Pseudomonadota > Alphaproteobacteria > Rhizobiales > Xanthobacteraceae > JAVDCA01. The sequence continues at coordinate 7,093 of DATBBS010000226.1, read as the reverse complement.
TCGGCGGCGGCGATCCCGCCGAGATTGTCGCGCGCATCCTGCCGCTGGTGCGCCAGCACGCTTTCGAAGCGCGGCTGCAACGCCAGATCACGGCGCTGGAGACCAAGGGCCTGCTCGATCCGCAAACCGGCCTGTTCACGGTGACGGCCTTCCTGCACGACCTCAACCGCGCGGTCGACGACGCCAAAAGCCGCGGCAACACCATGACGCTCGCCCGGTTCACCTTTCCGCCGTCGATCGACCGGCGCGCCAACATGGACGCGGCGCGCCTGGTGAGCCGCCTGGTGCGCAGCGCCGACTTCGCGTGCCGAGCGAATGACGGCTCCATCCTGCTGGCCTTTTCGGAAACCGCGCTGCGCAGCGCGCATGTGGTGGCGCGCCGGATCGCGAGCGTGCTTCGCCACACCATGCTGCTGCCTGAAGGGACCGACGGGAAGCCCCTGCGGATCGACCCGACCATCACCCTGGCGGCGCTCAAGGGTGCCGATACGGTGGAATCCCTGCTGGCCCGCGTGTCCGAGCCGGCGGCGGTTGCGGCCCAGTAGCGGGACGCCTATTTTAGCTGCTCCTTAGGCAGGAGCCGCCCGATGCCCCAAAATCCCTCCGTCGAGACCGACGCACTTGCGATCGACGTCGTGTCCGACGTCGTGTGTCCGTGGTGCTTCATCGGCAAGCGCCGGCTCGAAAACGCGATCGCGTCGCAGCCCGACATTCCGGTCGCGGTGAGGTTCCGGCCCTACTTCCTCAATCCCTGGGTGCCGCGCGAGGGCATGAGCCGCACCGACTATCTCACCACCAAATTCGGCTCGGTCGAGCGCTACAACCAGAACGCCCAGCGGATCGTCGCGGTGGCGGCGAGCGAAGGCCTCACCTACGCGCCCGGCCTGATCAAGCGCCAGCCCAACACGCTCGATTGCCACCGTCTCATCCTATGGGCGGAGCCCGCGGGCAACGCGGCGCGCATGAAACAGCACCTGATGGACCTCTATTTCACGCAAGGCGCCGACCTCAGCGACCGCGACGTGCTGGTCAAGGCGGCGGCCGACTGCGGGCTCGATGGCGAGCGCATCCGCGCATTGCTGGCGAGCGATGCCGACGTGGCCACGATCGAGCAGGCGGCCAATTCGGCCAAGGATTCGGGGATCGACGGCGTGCCCTTCTTCATCTTCGGCGGGTTGCTGGCGGTATCGGGCGCGCAGCCGGCGGAGCACCTCGCCTCCGCCATCGCGCGCGCCGCGGCCGAGCGCCAGAAGCAGCTCGCCGAGGCGACCGCCTGACGACGCCTGCGCGGCGGTGCACGAGCGCAAGCGAGCGCGACGGCCAATAGCGAAGCCGAGGGTTCAGCCGCCCATCACCCGCTGCAACATGCGGCCGATGCGGCCGCGCGGCTTCGCCGCTTCTTCGGTCGCGACGAAACAGATGCAGTCGACGTCCCCCTCCGCGGTCAGCCCGACGTCAGGGCCGGTGAAAACGATGTCGCCGGGCTCGTGATAGCGGTCGCGGTCGGCGAGTGCGCCGGCGATCACCAGCACCGGGGCGCCGCCCGGCGCCGGGAGGCGCTTGCCGGGCCGCAGGCGCAAAAAGCGCGCCGCACCGGCATCGGCCTGCGCCTCCGCGAGGCCGGGGGAACGGCTCCGCCACGGCAGGCCGGCCTGATCGCAGCCGGCCAGGCACCGCAGGGCCCGCGGCAACACGGCCGCGGAGCGGTCCGTCACGGAGGGGGCCGCAGCGGCGTCGGCGGCCGGCGTGGCGAAGATGTTGACCAGCCGGCGGTCGCGGCCGGCCAGCGGAACCGGCTTGAGCTCCTCCAGGAACACCCCGCAGGCGGCCTCGAGGGCCGCCACATAGGCGCGGTTGTCGGCCTTGAGCTCCAGATGGGCGGCGACCAGCGCCGCAAGCGGCCCGCTCAGCGACTTGGCCGCATAGGCCGCCAGGAGCGCATCGATCGGGCGATCCTCGGTGGCGAGACGGGTGGTTCCATTGAAGTTCACGTGCCGCGATCCTTCCCCGGGCGCCCACAGCGTCAGCCCATAAGGCTTTCTATCGTGCCGAAATTACGGAAGGTTTTACGAAAAGGAATAGCCGGCGGATCACGCCAACGCGCGCCCCGGAAACGTATTGAATTACCGAGGCGAACGGCACTGCCGCCATGACGGGCGGGATCCCGCCGAGTCTTGTCGCATGGGCGCCTCCCCGATAGGGTCGCGAAGGCCGGATGGCGCCGGCAGACGGGCCCCCCATGCAGATCCGTGACGGCATTGTGAATGCGATCGGCCACACGCCGCTCATCCGGCTCAAGCAGGCCTCGGAGCTCACCGGCTGCACCGTCCTGGGCAAGGCCGAGTTCATGAATCCCGGCCAGTCGGTCAAGGACCGGGCCGCCTTGTTCATCATCGAGGACGCGGTCCGCAAAGGCCAGCTGCGGCCGGGCGGGGTGATCGTCGAAGGCACCGCCGGCAATACCGGCATCGGCTTGGCGCTCATCGGCAATGCCCTGGGGTATCGCTCGGTCATCGTCATTCCGGAAACCCAGAGCCAGGAGAAGAAGGACGCCCTGCGCCTTGCGGGGGCCGAGCTGGTCGAGGTCCCGGCGGTCCCCTATGCCAACCCCAACAATTACGTGAAGCTCTCCGGCCGGCTCGCCGCCGACCTCGCCCGCAGCGAGCCGAACGGCGCCGTGTGGGCGAACCAGTTCGACAACGTCGCCAACCGCCAGGGGCATGTCGAGACGACCGGGCCGGAAATCTGGGAGCAGACGGACCACAAAGTCGACGGCTTCGTCTGCGCGGTCGGCACCGGCGGCACGCTGGCGGGCGTCGCCATCGCGCTCAAAAGCCGCAACAAGAACATCCGGATCGCCCTCGCCGACCCCATGGGGGCGGCGCTCTACAGCTACTACACGACCGGCGTATTGAAGTCGGAGGGCTCCTCCATCACCGAGGGGATCGGCCAGGGCCGGATCACCAAAAATCTGGAAGGCGCCCCGATCGACACCGCCTACCGGATTCCCGACGAGGAAGCGCTCCCCATCATCTTCGATCTGCTGGCGCATGAGGGGCTGTGCCTCGGCGGCTCGTCCGGCATCAACGTGGCGGGGGCCATCCGCCTCGCCCGCGAGCTGGGGCCCGGTCACACGATCGTCACCATGCTGGCCGACTACGGCACGCGCTATCAATCCAAGCTGTTCAATCCGGAATTCCTGCGCCAGAAAGGGCTTCCGGTGCCGGGCTGGATGGAGCGGCGCGCCGGCGTGCGGCCGCCGTTCGAGAAAGTCTAGACGGTTTTGAGACCACCATGCCGACCGACTGCCTCTTTCGCGACGATTCCTATCTGCAGAGGTGCGACGCCACCGTGGTGGGGGTGACCGATCATGGGCTCGTGCTCGACCGCACCGTGTTCTACGCCAATTCGGGCGGCCAGCCGGGCGACCGCGGTGTGATCAGGACCGCGGGCGGCGACGAGATCGCGGTCGAGACCGCGGTGTTCACCGATCCCGCCAAGAGCGAGATCGCGCATGTACTGCCCGCGGGCGTGGCGCCGCTTGCGCCGGGCGAGCGGGTCGGGGCGGCGATCGACTGGGACACGCGCTATCGGCGCATGCGGATGCATACCGCGCTTCATCTCCTGTCCGCCGCCCTGCCGTTTCCGGTCACCGGCGGCTCGGTCGGGGAATCCGATGGCCGGCTCGACTTCGACATTCCCGACGCGGGCCTCGACAAGGACGAGATCACGCGCAAGCTGGCCGACATGATCGCGGCCGACGCCGAGGTGACGACGCGCTGGATCAGCGACGACGAGCTCGCCGCCAATCCGTCCCTGGTCAAGACCATGTCGGTCAAGCCCCCGATGGGCACCGGACGCGTGCGCCTGGTTGCGATCGCCGGCTACGACCTGCAGCCCTGCGGCGGCACCCATGTGCGGCGCACCGGCGAAATCGGTAGCGTGCGGGTCACCCAGATCGAGAAGAAGGGCAAGCAGAATCGCCGGGTGCGCATTGCCTTGGCGTAAGCGCCTCGAGGCCCGATATATCGGTGGCGACAGGTGGCAATTCAGCAACGCTTCCGTGCCACCTTCCGCCGCCGCCGACAACCGAAAGAGACTCGACCATGGCCACCGCCCCCGTAAAGCCGCCCACCAGCCGCTGGCTCGTCTCCACCGATTGGCTCGCCGCCCGGCTGCGCTCGCCCGACCTCGTCGTGGTCGACGGCTCATATTACCTGCCGGCCCACAAGCGCGACGCGGCGGCGGAATATCTCGCCGGCCATATTCCGGGCGCGGTGCGCTTCGACATCGATGAGGTGGCGGATCACGCCTCGCCGCTTCCCCATATGCTGCCCTCGGGTTTCGACTTCGCCCAGGCGGTGGGCGAGCTCGGCATTTCGGAGCGCGAAACGGTCGTCATCTACGACGGAATGGGACTGTTCTCGGCGCCGCGCGTGTGGTGGACCTTCCGCCTGTTCGGGGCGGAGCACGTGCTGATCCTCGACGGCGGCCTGCCCAAGTGGAAGGCGGAAGGCCGCCCGGTCGAGGCGGGCCCGGTGAAGCGCCCTCGCCGGCATTTCATCACCAAGACGCCCGCCGATATCGTGGCTTCTCTCGGCGCCGTGCAGGAAGCGCTCATCGCCAAGAACGCCCAGGTGGTCGATGCCCGCCCGGCCGACCGCTTCCGCGGCGAGGCGCCGGAGCCCCGCCCGGGCGTGCGGCCCGGCCACATGCCGGGCTCGCTCAACGTGCCGTCGACCGCGCTGGTCGAGAATGGACAGCTGCTGCCGGCCGAGCGCCTGCATGAGGCCTTCGTGGCGGGCGGCGTCGATCTCGCCAAACCCGTGATCACCAGTTGCGGCTCCGGCATCTCGGCCGCGACCCTGTGGCTCGCCCTCGACGCGCTCGGCAAGACGCCCACCGGGCTCTATGACGGCTCTTGGTCGGAATGGGGCGCGCGCAAGGACCTGCCGGCCGTCACCGGGCCGAAATAGGCCCATCGCGGGAGGCCGAACGATCTTCCCGCCAGCTCTTCGACGATGTTTCCGGCACCTACACCTATCTGCTCGCGCGCCGGCGCGGCCGCGAAGCGATGATCCTCGATCGGGTCATCGGGCAGATCGATCGCTATCTCCAGCTCATTGCCTCGCCACCGCGTGGCGTCTGCAGGGCGGCATCGACGCCTGGAAGAAGGCGGGCGGCGCGCTGACACTGATATCCGGGCTGGCGCGCGCGCGGCATCCGGGGGACACCTTATGCGTGCTTTTGTTATGCTGGGTTGCCGCCATCGACGCCGAGGTGACCCATGCCGCCTGCAAATCCACCCGTCGACCCGATCCAGCATGTCATCGTGCTGATGCTGGAGAACCGCTCCTTCGATCACATGCTGGGAGGCTTGTCCGAGGCGATCCCCGGCCTCGATGGCGTCCCCAAGGCGGGCGAACCGGCGCGCACCAACCGGGCGGACGGAAAAACCTACAAGCAGATCGACGGCGCCAGCCGGGCCCTGAAATACGATCCGAAGCATGAATTGGCGCATACCCTCAACCAGCTGGCCAAAGGCAATTCCGGTTTCGTCGATGACTTCGTCCGCGCCTATCCGGGGTCGTTGCCAGAGGACCGCGCCGAGATCATGAAATATTTCGCCGATGGCGCCCTGCCCGCGCTGCACGCCTTGGCGAAGAATTTCACGGTCTGCGACAAGTGGTTCTCCTCGCTTCCCGGTCCGACCTGGCCCAACCGCTTCTTCGTCCACAGCGGCACCTCGCTCGGGCGCGTTTCGATGCCGAACGGCATTCTCGATGCCAATCTCCACTGGTACGACCAGACCACGCTGTATGATCGCCTCGACGAGAAGAAAATCTCGTGGCAGATCTATTACGGCGACGTTCCGCAATCGCTCCTCCTTGTCCATCAGCTGGAGCCGGAGAACGCCTTCTGCTACGCGAAAATGCCGAGATTTTTCCGCGACGCGGCCGGCGATCCGAAAGACTTTCCGCAATTCTGCTTCATCGAGCCCGCCTATTATTCGCCCGGCGCGACCGACGACCATCCGCCACATGATGTCCTGGAAGGCGAGCAGCTGATCGCCAGCGTCTACAACGCCCTTCGCCGCAACGATGCATTGTGGAAAAGCAGCCTCCTGGTCGTGCTCTATGACGAGCATGGCGGCTTTTACGACCACGTGGTCCCGCCCGAGACGGTGGCGCCCGACCACCATGTGGAGGAATACACCTTCAACCAGCTGGGTGTTCGTGTTCCCGCGATCCTCGTGTCGCCCTATGTCAAACCCGGCGTCCTGCATACGGTCTTCGACCACACCAGCCTGCTGCGCTATGTGAGCGACAAATGGGACCTGGGGCCGCTGGGCGCCCGAGTCGCCGCCGCCAATTCCTTCGCGGGTGCCCTGCTCGCCGCCCCGACGGCGCCGGACCGGCTTGCGCCCATTGTGATTCCTCCGCCGGCGCCGCCGGACCGGGTCAAGTTCGGGCAAATCGAGTCGCGCCGCCAGCCGTCCTTGAACGGTCAGCAATCGGCGCTGGTCGGCATGACCCAGCTGCTGGAGAGCATGACGGACGTGCGCCCCGAGGCGCTGCTGGGCCGCTCCAAGCGCATGGTGACCGGCTTCGACGGCGCGGTCGACGTCGCGGTGGAACGCGTGGAGCAATTCTTCGCCCAGCAAAAGGTCGCCGCCGCCGCTACCGATACGGCCTCGGCCTAGCGAGGCTTCGGCAGGAGCCGGCCGCCTCACTCCAGGATCTGGCTCAGGAACAGCTTGGTCCGCTCGTGCTGCGGATGGGTGAAGAATTCCGCCGGCGTGTTAATCTCGACGATCTGGCCGGCGTCCATGAACACCATGCGGCTCGCGACCTGGCGGGCGAAGCCCATCTCGTGGCTCACCACGATCATGGTCATGCCGTCCATGGCCAGCTCCACCATGGTGTCGAGCACCTCCTTGACCATCTCGGGATCGAGCGCCGAGGTCGGCTCGTCGAACATCATGAGCTTGGGATTCATGCAGAGCGCGCGTGCGATGGCGACGCGCTGCTGCTGCCCGCCCGACAGCTGGCCGGGGTATTTCTCGGCCTGCTCCGGAATTCGGACGCGATCG
>DATBBS010000225.1:0-9635 GCA_036270895.1 Xanthobacteraceae bacterium | reverse complement strand
GACCCGCTGCGAGCCGGCCGAGCAGGTCGATATCGTGCGCAACGCCTGGAGCTCCGCGCTCGATCCGCGCATTCCGCCCGACGCCAAGGCGCGCGGCGTCACCTCGCACTCCAAGCTGATCATCGAGGCCTGCCGGCCCTTTGCGTGGAAGGATAAATTCCCGGCCCTGTCGGCGCTCTCGCATGACGACGCCCGCGCCATCGCGGACAAATGGGGTGCTGCCTTGAAGGCGCCCCCGCGATAGCGTGCGGTGCTGGTCCACGCAGAGAGAACCCTCATGAGATTGCGATCCATCGGACAAGCGGCAGCGCTCGTGCTGGGTTTGTCCTGTCCGTCACTCGCGCAGAGCCCGGACACCCAAAACTACCCGAGCCAGCCCATCCACATCGTGGTGGCGGCGAGCCCCGGCGGCGTCAACGACATCCTGGCGCGGCTGATCGGCCAGAAGCTGACCGAGCGGTGGGGCCAGCCCGTCGTGGTCGAGAACAAGCCCGGCTCCGGCACCATCCTCGGGACCGAATTCGCCGCGCGCGCGCGACCCGACGGCTACACGCTGCTGAGCGCGCCGATGGCGAGCCTCGCCGTCAATCCCGCCGTCTATCCAAAACTGTCCTACGCGCCGCGCGATTTCGTGCCGATCTCGCTGACCGCCGCCTACCCGTATTTCCTCGCGGTGAGCAACGCGGCGCCCGTCCGCACGGTGGGCGAGCTCGTCGACTTCACCAAGGCGAACCCCGCCAAGGCCAATGCGGGCGGCGCTTCGGTGACGTTCCAGCTCGCCATCGAGATGTTCAAGCAGCGCACGGGGGCGCAGATCCAGTACATTCCCTACAAGGGCAGCAACGACGCGACGCTTGCCCTCATCGCCGGCGAGCTGCTGGCCTCGTTTCTCGATCCCGGTCCCGCCGCGCAGCAGATCAAGGGCGGCCAGTTCCGTGCGCTCGCCGTCACGGCGCCGACCAGGATGGCGTCGTTCCCCGACGTGCCCACCATGGCGGAGGCCGGCATTGCCGACATGACGATCCTGAGCTGGACCGGCTTCCTGGCGCCCGCCGGCACGCCGCCCGACATCGTCGCCAAGCTCGAGCAGGAGATCATGCGGATCATCAGGCTTCCCGACATCCGGGCACGGCTGCAGACGGTCGAGCTCGACCCGGTCGGCTCGACCTCGGCCGAATTCGCCCGCATCATCGCCAAGGATCTGGCGACGTGGCAAGCGGTCGCCAAGGCGGCCAACCTCAAGGTCGAATAGCCATGCCGTCGGCGCGCCGGATCGACGTCCACCTCCACATCATTCCGCAATTCTACCAGGAGGCCGTGCGCGCGGCCGGGCTCGGGCCGGCGCGGCGTGCCGGCTATCCGGCCTATTCGGTCGAGCGCGCGCTGGACCTCATGGACGCCAACGAGATCGAGCTCGCCATCACGTCGGTGGCGCAGCCCGGTGTCGGATTCGCCGAGCCCGCGCCGGCGCGCGCGCTGGCCCGCCGCCTCAACGACTATGCGGCCGACCTGATGGCGCGGCAGCCGCAACGCTTCGGCGGCTTCGCCACCGTGCCCATGCGCGACATCGGCGACGCGGTCGACGAGATCGCGCACGCACTCGACGTGCTCCACCTCCACGGCGTCAGCCTGTTCGCGAGCTATGGCGAAAAATTTCTCGGCGATGCGGTCTTCGACCCCGTGCTCGACGCCCTCAACCGGCGCAAGGCCGTGGTGTTCATTCATCCCACTCTGCATCCATCGAGCCGGGCCATCGACCTGCCATGGCCCGGCTTCGTGATGGAATACCTTTTCGATACCACCCGCGCCGCCGTCAACCTGCTCATGGGCGGGGCACTCGAGCGCTTTCCCGACATCAAGTTCATCCTGCCGCATGCGGGCGGCACGCTGCCCTATTTCGCCTGGCGGCTGGCTTCGACGCCGGTGATCGATCCCACCACGCCGCAATGGCCGCGCGAGAAATTCGCGGTCGGGCTTCGGCACTTCTGGTACGACACCGCGCTGTCGAGCGGCGCCACCACGTTTGGGGCGCTCAGGACGGTCGCCGATCCGACCAAGATCGTGTTCGGCAGCGACTGGCCCTTCGTGCCGCCGCCGCTGGTCGCCGCCGCCGTGAAAGAGCACATGGCGCCGGGGCTTCACAGCGACGCGGAGCGCGCCGCGATCGACCGGGGAAATGCGCTGAAGCTGTTCGCAGGGCGGGTTTAGATCGGTTGCTCCGTCGCCCTTCGAGGGCCGCGTTTCGCGCGACCACCTCAGGACGACGGTCCCGATTCAGTTTTGCAAGCCGCTCAATTCCCGAACGGCTTCTCCTTCTCCAGCCGCGCCTTTGCTTCCTTGGCGATCGAGAGGTCGAACAGCTGTTCGCGCGAAACTTTCTTCTCGACGTAGTTGAAATATTTTCCGCTCCAGAAATCCTGCATGCCCATGACCGAATCGACCAGCGGCAGGCCATCCTCGTTGATGTAGGACCAATGAGGTGCGATCGCCTTGACCAGCTCGGGCTTGTTGAGGGCCGTATTCTTGGCCAGGAGCTCGACGATGTCCGCATGCTGGTCGGGCGCCTGGGCGGCGGCATTGAATTCCCTGGCCGCATGCAGATACGCCATGGCGAAGCGCACCGCGGCGTCATGGTTCTTTTCCAGGAACTCCTTGCGCGCCGCGTACATGCCGATCGCGGCATCGGGCACCATCTGGTCGCCGGTCGCGACGATCGGGCCCCACTTGTTCTGCTGCGCAAAGACGCCGAACTGCCAGGCGAGATCGGTCGCATCGACCTGGCCCTGGCCCAGCATCTTCATGAGGTCGGGTTGCGAGATGTTGACCACCCATTGCACGTCCTTGGCGGGATCGAGCCCGACCTTCAGCAGCGCCTGCGCCAAATTGTACTGGTTGATGCTGCCGAGCGCGCCGACGCCCATCTTCTTGCCCTTGAGCTTGGCGAAATCGCCCATCGCGTGGACGCCCTCGTCGTAAAGCGCCTGCGTGACGTTCACCAGCGTATAGGCAAAACCCTTCCGGTTGTTGCCGCGGTCGAGAATGACGACGAGCGGCGCGCCCTTGGCGACGCTGTTGAACAGGCTGGCGTTCGGCGTCATGAAGGTCATGTCGAGTTCGCCCGCGACCATCGAGGGCACCGCCATGGCGCCGTCGATGAAGGACCTGGTCTCGATCTCGAGCCCGAGCTTGCTGAAATAGCCCTTCTCGCGCGCGATATAGAAGGCACCGCCGGTGATGAACGGTCCTTCGCCGACCCGGATGCGATCGGCGGCTTGCGCCGCGAACGCATTGGCCGCCAGGGCGGCGCCCAGGGCGGCCGCGAGGATGTTTCGGCGGCTCGCAAATCTGGTCATCTCTTTTCTCCGTTACCCGTCGTCCCGATGCGCCCAGGGCGCGACCTTGCGGTCGGTCCACTGCTGCAATTTGATGACAACAGCCCCCACCACCGCAAGCACCACGAGGCTCGCGAACACCTTTTCGGTCTCCATCACCTGCCCCGAATTGATCAGAAGATAGCCCATGCCGCTCTGGCTCGACCCGCCGATCATCTCGGCGGCGACGATCAGGATGATGGTGACGCCCATGCCGAGATGGAGGCCGGCGAAAATGCTGGGGATCGCCGCCGGAATCACCACCTTGAGCTGAATCTGCCGCGCATTGGCGCCCAGGTCCTGCGCCGCCTTGATCAACCCGCGGTCGGCCTGCCGGATGCCCGCATAGGTGCTGATCACGATCGGAAAGAAGGCCGTCACCGCGCTGATCACGATGCGGTAGGCCTCGCCGGTGCCGAGCCAGATGATCAGCAGTGGAATGAGCGAGATCTTCGGCAGCGGGTAGAGCGCCGCGATCCAGATGTCGGCCACCTTGGCGACAATGCGCGACATGCCCATGGCGACACCGAGCGCGACGCCGGTCACCGCTGCGATGAAGAAGCCCGCGAAGATGCGCAACAGCGTGACGCCGAGATGATATTCCATCGTGCCGTCCGCGATCATCCGCCACAGGTAGACGGCGATCACGGACGGGGCGGGCAGGAAGATCGGCGCGATGCCGCGAACGCGCACATAGACCTCCCACCCCAGACAGAACAGCACCACGGTCGCGGCCGGCAGCAGGTTTTCGGCGATCGTCGCGATGCGCGTTCCCTTGCGCATCATTGGGCGGCCGCCATGCGGGCCTGCTGGTCCATCGCAGCCGTCACCTCCTCGCGGATCAGGTGGAAGGTGCGATCGAACAACGCGCCGAATTCCGGCGAGCTGATCATGTCGAGCGAGCGTGGGCGCGGCAGATCGACCGCGATCACCTCCTTGATGCGGCCCGGCCGCGCCGTCATCACGACGACTTCGTCGCCGAGCAGGATGGCTTCCTCGATCGCATGGGTGACGAACAAGACGGTTTTGCGGGTCGCGTCGAAGATGCGCAGCAGCTCCTCCTGCATCACGATCTTGGTCTGCGCATCGAGCGCCGCGAAGGGCTCGTCCATGAGGAGGATCGGCCGCTCCATGATCAGGGCCCGCGCCAGCGCGACGCGCTGGCGCATGCCGCCGGACAGCTGCCCCGGCAGATGGTTCTCGAAACCGCGCAGCCCGACCGAGCCGATGAGGGTGCGTGCCTTCTCGTAGCGTTGCGCTCTCGCGACACCGCGCATCTCCAAGCCGAAGGCGACGTTGTCGATCACGCTGCGCCACGGAAACAGATTGAGGTTCTGCCACACCATCACGGAGTCGGCGCCGAGCGGGCGGGCGACCGCCGGGTTTCGCAGGTCTTCGATCCTGACCCGGCCCGCGGTCGCGGCTTCGAGGCCGCCGACGATCTGGATCAGCGTGCTCTTGCCGCATCCGCTCGGGCCGAGCACGCAGGAAAAGCGTCCCGAGCGGAACCGATGCGAGAAGCGGTCGAGCGCGACAACCTCGGCGCGGCTGCCACCGCCCCAGACTTGCGTCACGTCCTCGACCGCCACGTCCATGGTTCAACCCCGAAAGAACCCTCTTATCAGCAAAAATCACGCCACGGACGAGGCCGCGTCGTCACATGCGCGAAACCTCTATTGGCGCCAAGCCGGCGCGAGACGGTGGCTCAATCCGGACTGGGCGAGGATGGACGTGGCCAACCTCTCGGCCTCTGCGGTCACGCCGCCGATATCCGCCAGATGCGCGAACTTGCCGTCGCGGTACACCACCTCGCCGTCGACCAGCACGACGCGGGCGTCGCTGCCCTTGCCGGCGCATACAAGGCTCGACAGCGGGCGATGCAACACGCCCACATGGGGCTTGGCGAGGTCGAAGACCGCGATGTCGGCCCTCTTGCCGAGCTCGATCGAGCCGATCTCGTCTTCCAATCCGAGCGCCGTGGCGGCATTGATGGTCGCCATCTCGAGCGTGCGCTCGACCGGCATGCGGGTGGGGTCGAGATGGCGCACGTGCTGCATCAGCGCGCAGACCTTCATCTGCTCGACCATGTCGACCGAGTAGTCGACCATCGGGCCGTCGGTCCCGAGCGCGACGTTCACCCCGGCGCGATGCGCATTGGCGAAGGGCGAGATGCCGCCGCCGCGCATCGATTCGCTCGACGGCGTGTAGACGAAATTCGCGCCGACCCGCGCCATGTGCTCGATATCGAGCTCGGTGACGTGAATGCCATGGATCAGGATCCAGTGCGGATCGAGAATGCCGAGTTGCATCAGATAGCGCACGTCGGTGCGGCCGGTCTCGCGCAGGTAGCGCAGAAAACCCTTTTCGAGCGAGAACGTCCCGCCCGCGATATGCGCCGTGATCTTGAGGCCGAGGCGACGCGCGAGCTCGTAGCCGCGGCAGATCAGCTCTTCGGTGCTCATGCCGGCCGCCACCCAGTGGGCGTTCGATTCGATCGCGACCGCGAACCGCACGCGGCCGCCATGGGCGCCGTTCCAGCGCCGCGCTTCCGCCTCGATCTCGGCGAGCGCCTCGTCGAGGCTCAACGGATGGCGCGGGTTGCCGGGCGTCCGGCAGCGCAGTTCCTTGGCATAGACCTGGCGTATCCCGAGCTCGGCCTGCGGCTCGATCGACGCCTTGACGAGCTCCGCCGTCGTGGTGGTGACCGAATGGTTGAGCGAGCAAGTGGTGCCGGTGGCGAGCATCTCCAGGCCCGCAATATGACTCGACACCCGCATGGCAGGCTCGGTCAGGCGCAGCGACAGCGGCAGCAAAAAATCAGACACCCAGTCTTCCAGCAGCATGCCGTCGGCGAGCCCCTTGAACAGCGTGTACCAGTGATGCTGGTGCATGTTGATGAGGCCGGGCACCACGATGCAGCCTTTGGCATCGATGACCTCGTCGAATCCCTGCGCCGGCGGGATGTCGGCGGCCGGGCCGACGGCGGAGATCCTCGCCCCGTCGATCGCGACATATCCGCCGGCAAAAACATTGCGCGCCGGATCGACCGTCACGACGTAGCCGTTGGCGATCAGCTTTTTCGACATACCCTCCCTCCCCTCGTCATCCTGAGGTGCGCGGCGAAGCCGCGCCTCGAAGGATGGCGAGGCCATGGCCGCCGCCCTTCGAGGCTCGGCGCTGCGCGCCGAGCGCCTCAGGGTGACGGATCACCAGGTACGACCGGCGGCAGATCGAGCGCCGCGTCGACCATGGCGGTCGCCCGCTTGTAGTCGAAGAAGCGGTTGACGTTCTGTTTCACCAGGAACGCGGCGCCGCCGTAGAATTTCTCATATTGGGCGTGCCGGCTGCCGAATTCCGAGCCGAGGAAGTCCCAGGCCGTGCGCAATGTCGCGACCCGCGTGCGGGCATCGGTCGATGCCGACTGCATGTAGCGACCGATATCCTTGGCCATGTCGGGGTTGTCGAAGTCGCACGCCGACGACGGCAGCGTGATCATGGCAGCGCCCGCGAGCTCGCGGATGATCTCCAGCATCCGGCCATTGAGCTCGGACTGCATCGCCATCACGGCATAGAGCGTCGTCTGCGAGGGCCACAGCACGCCTTCCCGGTCAATGGTGGCGACCGTCTCGTGCGCCTGCAGCATGGAGTCGATGACGGTCACGATCGAAGCGAGCTCGCCCATCACGGTGTTGACGGCGGGGTTCGCGTCGTTGCCGGTGATCTGGTTCATGCGCTTGGCGAGGCCGATCATGAAGCGCAGCTTGGTGGCGTAGCGGCACTGCGCCTGGTGGTTGCCGTAGAGATGGGCCGGCGTCTTCCACCACTGGTCGCGCGAAATCTCCAGATTGCGGTAGACGAAAACCCGCTCCCACGGCACGAACACGTTGTCGAACACGCAGAAACAGTCGGATTCGTCGAACCGGCTGGTGAGCGGATAATCGACCGAATTCATCCCGGCATTCGCGAAGGGGCGGCGCGGATAGAGCTTGAGGCCCGGCGCATCCATCGGCATCGCCACCGCGATCGCGTAGGCCTCGTCGCCCGGCTGGAGCGGATGGATGCAGGCGAGATGCAGGTAATCACAGAACACGGCCGCCGTCGCGAGCTGCTGGGCACCCGAGATCACGATGCCGTCGTCGCGCTCCTCGACCACGCCGGCGTAGAGCGTCGGATCGCTCTGCTTGTGGGCGGGCTTCGAACGATCGATCTGCGGCGGAACGATCGCATAGGTGGCGTAGAGATGATTGTCGCGCAGATGCTCGTAGAAGCGCACCACATTATCGGCGAACTGCTGGCCGCCGGCCGCGAATACGCTCGGCACGGCGGCGAATCCGGTGAAGAATCCGCCGACATGGTCCGGCGTGCGTCCCATCAGCCCGAATGTCGCTTCCGCCCAGGTCTCCGAGAACAGGCGCCGCGCCTTGAGGTCCGCATGCTGGCGCGGGATCTGGTAGCCGCGCCAGACCGGCGCGCCGGTCTTGGGCGACGTGAAGGTCATGCGCTCGCGCATCTCCGGCGCGGCCGCGATGTCGAAGAGCCGCGCCATGTTGCGCGCGGCTTCGCGAAACGCCGGGTGCTCGACCACCTTGCCGATGCGCTCGCCGTCGAGGAAAATCTGCCGGCCGTCGTCGAGCGAGCGCAGATACTCGGCGCCCGTCCGCATCGTCGATGGGGACGCGCCCGACGGGCGCGCGGCGGCTGGGATTGGCATCGTGAGCTCGGCCGGAGCGGTTCTTGCTGCAATAATTAGCTACATTATGTAGCTTTTCGTATCTGAGGTCAAACCAAGCGACGGCGGTATGAAATCCCGACAAGCCCTGACCAGCAAGCCGACGACGCGCCGCCGATCCAAGGGCCGGACGGGCGCCGGCTTCGTTCCGCCTTTGACGGTGTCGCACCGCGCGCTGCTCACCGCCGGCGGCGACGTCGCGTTTCGCCAGACGCTCTATCTGATGGTGCTCGGGTTCGGCCGGTTGATGTCCTGCCGCGAGGCGTTCGGGCGCGCCCTCGCACTCACCGGCTCGCAATTCGCCGTGCTGATCGGGACCGCCTATGCGCAGGACCGCGACGGCGTGTCGATCCGCTCGCTCGCCGGCCATATCCAGCTGGCGCCCACCCATGTGACCACCGAGGTCGGGCGGCTGATCCGCAAAGGCCTGCTGAGGAAGAAGACCAACCCGCGGGACCGGCGCGGCGTGCTCGTCATGCTGTCACGGCGGGGCGAGGCCGCGGTGCGGCGGCTTGCGCCCTTCCTGCGCCGGGTGAACGATCTTCTGTTCCGGAACGTGCGACGCAAGGATTTCGCAACCGTCTCACGCTTCCTTCAGGTCTTCGCGCTCAACAGCGAGCACGCGCTGAGCGAGATCCGACGCGCCGAACGCGAGCGGCGGAAATCGCACTGACGGTAAGCCGCGCCCGCTCAGGCCTGGGGACGTGGATGCCCGCCACAGAGGCGAGCGAAGCGATGCCGTTCTTCCAACGGCTGGACGTGCGTGACGGACCAGCCCGTCAACGCAGGCGGGCCTGCATCGAGGATCAGCTGCCGCCGCTGCCGCTGAGCACCGCCTTGAGCTCCCGGTCGGGGCCGAAATCGTCGACGCTTTCGATCGACATCAGCTCGGCCAGGCGGGTGCGGGCGCGATTGACCCGGCTCTTGATGGTACCGACCGCGCAACCGCAGATTCCGGCCGCTTCCTCGTAGGAAAATCCCGAAGCGCCGACCAGGATGAGGGCCTCGCGCTGGTCCGCCGGCAGCTTGGCGAGCGCGGTGCGGAATTCCTCGAACTCCACGCGGCTCGTCTGCTCCGGCTGGGTCTTCAGGGTTTCCGCATAGGTGCCCTCGCTATCGGCCACCTCGCGGCGGCGCTTGCGATATTCCGAGCGGAAAAGATTGCGCAGGATCGTGAACAGCCAAGCCGACATATTGGTGCCGGGCTCGAACGAATTCAGGTTCGCCCAGGCCCGCAGAAGGGTCTCCTGCACGAGGTCATCGGCACGGTCGACGTTACCGGACAGCGAAATCGCAAAGGCTCTCAGGCTTGGGACTGCCCCAAGCATCGCCTCGCTCACGGAAGGGGGGGGATTCATCCTTACGATCCTTTATCGTCCGGTATATCCGCAACCCCGCCGCCCTCGAGGCGACGGATCAGCTCGACGAAGCGATCCGGCACCCCTTGGCTGACAACCTCGTTGTAGGTGATCTCCAGCTGTTTCCCGATCTTGACCTGGGTTTCCCGGTTGAGACTGGTCTTGCGCGGCTTGTGA
>DATBBS010000224.1:0-20624 GCA_036270895.1 Xanthobacteraceae bacterium | reverse complement strand
AGCCTGCAGGGGCTGGTGATGTTCGGCCTGTATGCGGCCGGCATCTTCAGCGCGCTCGGCGTATCCTTCCTCGCCAAGCACTTCCTGTGGCAGGAGCACGAGACGCCGCCCTTCATGCTCGAACTGCCCGACTACAAGCTGCCGCGCCCGCGCGCCATCGCGATGGGGCTCTACACGCGCGCGAAGATGTTCCTGCACCGCGCCGGCACCACGATCTTCTCCATGATGGTGCTGATCTGGTTCCTGGCGTCGTTTCCGCGTCCGCCCGCAGGCGCCACCGACCCGGCGATCGATTACAGCCTCGCCGCCATGATCGGCCACGCGCTCGAGCCGGTGCTGGCGCCGGTCGGCTTCAACTGGCAGATCAATGTCGCACTGATCCCCGGCATGGCAGCGCGCGAGGTCGCGGTCGCGGCGCTCGGCACCGTCTACGCCATCGAGGGCGGCAAGGAAGCGGCCGATCAGATCGGCCAGGCGCTCGCCAGCAAATGGAGCCTCGCCACCGCGCTCGCGGTTCTGGTCTGGTACATCTTCGCGCCGCAATGCGCCTCGACCCTGGCCGTCATCCGGCGCGAGACCGGCAGCTGGAAATGGATGGCGGTGACTTTCGGCTACATGCTGGCGCTCGCCTATGCGGCGTCCTTCATCACCTTCCACGTCGCGGTGGCGCTCGGGGCCGGATAGGTGCGCTGCCGGGAATCGCGCTCCTTTGCTCGGGCTCTTTCGCGCGCCGGCCTCGCCGCATTCCTTGCGGCCGCGCCGGCCGTCGCCACGGGTCAGACCGATCCGCGCGACGATTTCATATCCGGCCGCAGTCACGCGTGCCCGAGCTGCGATCTCGCCGGCGTCAATTTCAAGCGACGCGACCTTGCGGGCGCCGACCTTGCGGGCGCCAATCTGAGGGAAGCCAATTTCCACGACGCGCAGCTGCCCGGCGCGCGTCTGGCCGGCGCCGACCTCACGGGCGCCAACCTCAACAAGGCGAATCTCGGCCGCGCCGACCTGCATGGCGCGATCCTCCGCGACGCCATGCTCTATGCGGCGACCCTCGACGACGTCAACCTCGCCGGCGCCGACCTCACCGGCGCGCTGATGGGTACTGCGCGCATGACGCGCAGCGATCTCAGCCACGCGCGTCTGCCCAATGCCGATCTGCGCAAGGCGCGGTTGGCCGAAACCATCCTGACTGGCGCGGATTTGTCGGCGGCCGCGCTCGACCTCGCCTTCGTGCGCGGCGCCCGCTTTGACGGCGCCGTCATGGCGCGTGTGCGGCTGATCGGCACGCAGCTCGTCGACAGCAATTTCGCCGGCACGGATCTGACGGGCGCCAACCTGCTCGGCGCCACCCTGCGCGGTGTCGATTTCACGGGCGCCAACCTGGCGGGCGCGAATTTATCGAAAAGCACCATGCAGGCGACGCGCATCGATGACGCCGTGTTCCGCAACACCATTATGTCGGACGGAACGGTGCGGCCTTGAGTCGGGGACTCCGTCATGGCCGGGCTTGTCCCGGCCATGAGGGGGGAGTTGATTAACCCAAGCAACGACCGCCCTATGGATCAAGTCGGTAAATTTCCACCCGCGCCGAGCTTTCGAACTGGCCTTGCGTCAGTTGCGTCGGCAACTGCGGATTGATCCCGCTCTGGCCGCGCTTGCGAAAGAAATTCGCGGCCACGATGACCTTGCGCCCATGCCGCGAATCCGTCGCCTCGCAGAGCTGTTTGACGAAAATGGCCCCGACCGCTGACTCGCCGTCGGCCGCTGGAAAGCCCCGGCATTGCGTCGCCGGATCGATGTCGAAGCGGGCGGCCATGCGTTGGCCGAACAGATGGGCATCGGCGCGCTTGCGCAGGTCGGCGTCGGCCACCTCGTTGCGGTAGTCGGGACGCGGGTCGGTCACGATGCGGATGGCGGCGAGCATTCCCGCGTCGTCGAACAAGGCCGACACCACCACCGGAAAACCGGCTTCGGTCGTGCCGGACCAGCGCGCGATCTCGCGCGGCAGGTCGCGGGCGCGCGCCACATATTCATACTCGTCGTCATACTCGAAATAGACCTCACGAAGCCCGCTCGCTTCCGGCCGGCAATCCATATAGTCGCTCCAGCCGGCGAGGCGCCGGCGCGGCGGCCCGCCATTGGAGCCGCAGGCGAGACCGCGGAATTCTTCCGGCGCGGGTTGCGCGGCGACCGGCTGGCCGATCTTGAGGTCCCAGACGGTCGCCCGCCGCAGGTCGTCGGCACAGCTTGCCGACGACGGCCAGCAGATCAGCGCGGCCATAAGGGCTGCTGCGGTTGGGTTCGCCATGCGGGTCCGATTTTGCGCACGGGCCCCGGTGATGTCCACCACCGAGCGACACCGGGTCCAGCCGGCGACTCGCCTGAAATTCGACTCGGAATTTGGCTTGGACGGCGGAGCGAGCCTGCCGTTATAGTTTGCGGGCGCCGACATGGGAGCAGGACGAGGCATGTGGGACAATTTCGTTCGTATGTTTTTTCGTTCGACCGCCGTCTCGACGTCGATGCTGTGCCTCGCCATGGCGGCCCATGCCCAGACGCCGGATGCGCAGGATCTTGCCGACGGCCTGCGTCTCTACCGCCAGAAGGGGAATTGCCAGGCTTGTCATGGCTGGGCCGGGGACGGCCGCAAGATGGACAGCCAGATGCCGGACGGCGCCAACCTCCGCGACAGCGTCCTCGACCGCGCCGACCTGATCATGGCGATCAAATGCGGGCGCCCGGGACGCGGGATGCCGGCCTTCGACCGGCTCGCCTACAGCGACGGCCGATGCTACGGCATGAAGCAGGCCGATCTGAAAGCGCGCCAATTGACGTTGCCGGATCCGCCCTCCCCGCTGCAGCCGCGCGAGATCGAGCTCCTGGTCGACTTCATGTTCGCAAAGATCGTCCGCAAGGGCGCCATGGATCACGCCAAATGCGTCGACTTCTGGGGCTCGGATGTCGAGGCCTGCGGCGAGTTTGCGAAGTGAGGGCTTCGATGCCAGTACTCGCAAGCGCCAGCTCGTCACGCAAGGACACCACCTCGTCCTGAGGAGGCGCGCAGCGCCGTCTCGAAGGACGGGCAGCGGGTGAGAGCAGCGCAAGCGGCCACCGATCTCGGGCATGCCCGCGATCGGCAATATTAATGCGCAAGTCGGCTGCAGCCGACTTGCGTGTTCGAGACGCGTCGCTGCGCGACGCTCCTCACCATGAGGTGTTGGCCATTCAGTTCAGCGCGAAGACGAAAAGGTAGCTCGAGGCCTCCAGCTTGTCATACTTCACCGGATGGACGTGGCGGCCGCTGCTCTGCACCGCGACATACTGCTTCGACCCGACCGCGAAGGTCACGGGGGCACCCTTGAGCGGGGTTCCGAGATTGATGCGCCAGAGCTCCTCCAGCCGGTCGTCGTCATAGGCCACCAGCGACCCGTCCTGTAACGCGGTGAAGACCAGCCCGCCGGCCGTGACGGTCGCGCCCGACCGGATCTCGATCTCGGTGATCGCCTTGGCCAAAACCTTGTGGTTGACGGTGTCGAAGGCGGTGACGGCCCCATAGTAGAGATCGCTGGTGAAGGTCCGCTTCTCGCTCGCCGCGAGGTCGATGCCGCCTTCCGGCGACTTGTAGGCGACGACGGCTCCGTTCTGCGAGAAGCAGCCCTCGGTGCCCACCCCATAGGCGATGTGCTTGACCGGATTATAGGCGACCGGCTGGTGTGCGACGCCGCCATGCCATGTCGGACAGGCGCGCTTCATTCCGTCGCCGCGCAGCGCGCGGGCGTCGGGAACGTATCTCTGCACGTCGAGCTCGGGATCGTATTCGAGCGGCTTGCCGGTTTTCGGATCGAGCCCCTTGGTCCAGTTCAGGTCGTTCACATACTGGCCGCTCGTGATGAAGCCGCCATTCTGGCGATCGAGCGTGTAGAAGAAGCCGTTGCGCCCGAAATGGCCGACGACCTTGCGGTTCTGCCCGTTGATCGTGGCGTCGTACAGCATGTGGATGCCGACCTCGTCATAGTCCCACGAGTCGTTCGGCGTGTACTGGAAATGCCAGACGAGCTTGCCGGTCGCGATGTCGAGCGCCACGACGGAATCGGTGTAGAGATTGTCGCCCGGACGCGCCTGGGGGTCATAGAGCGGATACGGGTTTCCGGTGCCCCAGATGGTCAGCTTGGTGGCCGGATCATAGGAGCCGGTCTGCCACAGCCCGCCGCCGCCGGTTTTCCAGGCGTTGGTCGTGTCCCGCCAGGTGTCGCTGCCGGGATCGCCGGGCTTCGGCACGGCGTACCAGCGCCAAAGCTCGTTGCCGGTCTTGACGTCGAGCGCCGCGATCCAGCCGCGCGTGGCCCCGTCGCCCGCGCCGTTCGCCACGATGACCTTTCCTTCGGCCACCAGCGGCGCGGCGAAAAACTTCTCCTTGCCGCCAAACTCGTTGGCGACCGCGACCTTCTTGTCCCACACGATCTCGCCGCTGTCGCGGTCGATCGCGATGACCCGTCCGTCGGGCAGATTGGCGATCACGCGGTCGTCCCACAGCGCGATGCCGCGCGTGCGGGAGACATTTCCCTCGTGGCGGACGCCCGGATCGCAAATCCAGACGAACTCGCCCTTGTTGGGATTGCGCGCATCGATCTTGTAGACCGTGCCCCAGCCGTCGGTCGTGTACATGAAGCCGTTGTCGACGAGCGGGTTGACCTCGTTCTCGGGTCCGTTCTGTCCGACATCCTGCATGCCGCCGAGCGCCAGCGCCCACACCATCCGCAGGTTCTTGACGTTGTCGCGGTTGATCTGCGTGAGCTTGGAATAACGCGTCGAGCCGTAATCGCCGTTCATCATGAGCCAGTTCTGCGGCTCGTTCTGCGCGTTGAGCAGCCGATCACGGTTGACGGTGATCTTGTATTCGGCAGCGGACAGCGTCCCCACAAGCCCAACGACGCCGGCCAGCGCCGCGACGACGTGCCGACGGGTAATCCGGGCGCACTGCAGCATCTATCCCCCCTGGCGGTTTTTCGTGTCTGCCGGGCTCGCGACACCATGCGAGCCTGTATGACGCAAGTCTATCGACGTGATCCGGCGCCGGCAATCGGCCGGAAGGCGGCCTGAACGCGCCGCCCGCCTGGGTGATATTTCGCGGAGCCGCGCGCTATTTTCCCAGCCGGCAAGGCGAATCCGGTTCGTCGTCGCCGAGCGTATCGAGCTCGTGGGTGCGATGGAGAAAGCCTTCGACGGGCGCGCTCGCCACCACCGCATAGGGGCTCGCCAGCAGGATCGCCTGCCGCAGCTGATGGTCCCAGGGCCGCACGCTCACCGTGAGGCCCTTGTTGCCGTCGAACGTCCCCGCCAGGATGAAGTCCCGCTGCGCACGGAAATCCATCGAGCGCGTCCGCAGCGCGGCCTGCACCACCATCCGGACCGCGATCCACGTCGCCCAGTCGGTTCCTTCCATGTGCCGGCCGGACGTATGCGCCTGGAAGCGATAATGAACCTGCGGCGCACCGTTGTGCTCCCAGGTCCAATGCCAGGCCACCGGCTCGAGGTCGATGCTGCCGACGACCGGGCGCGGCCGCACGATGCGGTAGGGAACCTGGCGCGCGAAATCAAAGGCGGCGTCGGCGACGAACACCGCGTCGTAGTCGCGGCTCGTGGCGCTGAGCATGCGCGGATTGTTCTGGTCGCGCTCGCGCGGATCGTTGCCCGGCTTGAACCGCTGACGCGCGACGATGCGCGCGCCGAATTTGTTCGCCGAGCGCTCGAACGCGGACGCCGTTACCGCATCCGCCGCAAGCGGGCCCTCGAGCACCAGGATGTCGCGCCATTTGCGCGAGACGAGATACTGCGCCAGCGCGTCCATTCGCATGGCGAGGCTCGGAAACGTGTGGACGAGTTCCGGCGCGCAGAGCTCGCGCCGCAGCGAATCCTCCTCGGCTGTCGCGTTGAACAGCAGCACGTCGCGGCCACGCAGCGCCGCGACCAACGGTCCGAAGGCCTCGGCCGGCGCATCGACCACGAAGAAATGAATGTTGCGCTCGTCCAGGGCCTGCAGCACCGCCGAGGCGATTCGATCCGCCGATGGGACGCTGATGCGCTCGAGCGCGAAGTCGACCGCGAGCACGCGGCGCAGCGCCTGCGCTTCGTCGAGTGCGACCTCGGCCGCCGCGAAGGGATGATCACGGGTCTTCAGGATGATGCGGTCGGACGCCGTGACCGGCGCGTAGCGCGCATCGCCCGCTATCTCGACATAGCCGATGGTCAGCGCCTGCCGCGGCGGCCGGTCTTGTGCGCAGGCGGGCGCGGCGGCGAGCCAGAGCGCCACCAATCCGGTTGCCGCGTGCCGCCAGCTACCGTCCCTAGTCATCGACCACCACGCCCCACGGAACGCGGCCGACCGGGATCGAAATGACCGCCGTGCGGCTCTTGACGTCGACGATCGTGATGTCGTCACCGAACCCATTGGCCACGAATAGCGTGTTCTCGTCGCGCGAGAGCGTGATGCCCCACGCGCGCCGGCCGACCAGGATGTAGGCCTGCGTCTTGCGGGTCGCCACGTCGACCACAGCCACGAAAGGCGCATGGCCGAGGGTCACATAGGCGGTCTTTCCGTCCCGGGTCATCGTCAGGCCGACGGGAGTCACGTCGGTCCTGCGCATGCCGGGCGGCAGGAATTCGATCCTGGCGGCGACCGCGAATTTCTCGCGGTCGATGATGTAGACGTCACCCGAGAGTTCCGCCGAGACCCATAATTCGCGGCCGTCCGGTGTTGCCGCGAAGCGGCGCGGGCGGGTGCCGACCACCACGTCGTCCATCACGTGTCCCGCATCGGCATCGATCACATGCACGAGGTCGCCGACCTCGGACGTCACATAGACGGTCTTGCCGTCCTGGCTCACGAACACGCCTTCCGGTTCGCCGCCGGTCGGCACCTCCTTCACGATGATGTTCCGGTCGATGTCGATGATGGAGAGCGACGAGCCCTCCTCGTTGGCGACGTAGATGCGCCGCCGCGCCTCGTCCAGCGCGAAGGTTTCGGGGCTCGCTCCGGTCGTCAGCTTGCCCACCACCTCGAGCGAGGCGACGTCCAGAATGTCGATCACGTCGTCATCGCCGCAGGCCACATAGAGCTTGCTGTGGTCGGCGTTGAAATGCATGTCACGCGGCCGCCGCGATGTCTTGATGTCCTTGACGACCGCATAAGTCCTGGGATCGATCACGATGAGGTTGTTGGTCCGCTCGTTGCTCACGAAAATGAGCCCGGTGTCCTTGGCGGCCGCGCCCGATCCCCATCCCGCCAGAACCACAAGGGCCGCAACCGTGCGCCGCCAGGTCCGATCGATGGCCGGTGTCGCCGGCGCCCGCAAATCCCCGCACTGCATGGTTCCCACGGTACGCCGAATGAAAGAGCGCGAGCAAGCCGGGCGGGAGTTGCGGGATTTCCGCCGCGGCGGCCGCCCAGTTGCGAGCGCCGAATCTCAGGGCGGCCGGCGGGAGCACCTTGCCTGGCAACCGGAGAGCCCCCACATCGCCCGCGGACTGATGTTTCAAGGAACATCGCATGACCGAGCAACCGGCCATCCGCGTGGGTTTTCGCCGGCGAGAATTGTTGGCCGGTACCGCGCTCTTCCTCCTGACCGGGCTGTCGAGCCGCGCGGCGGTGGTGCAAGGCCAACTGCCATGGACCCCGAACGCGGGAAATCCGCCGGTTCCTGCACGCCCGGGCCCGTGGGTCTTCTTCACCGGCGCCGAGGGCCGAGCCGTCGAGGCGATGGCCGATCGCATCATTCCGCCTGATCCGCAGACGCCGGGCGGCAAGGACGCCGGCTGCGCGGTATTCATCGACCGTCAGCTGGCGGGACCCTATGGCCGCCAGGACGGCCTCTATACCCGCCCGCCGTTTCAGAACGGGATCAAGCAGCAGGGACCGCAGTCGGAAGCGGGCCCGGCGCAGACGTACCGCCAGGCGCTCGCGGCGCTCGACAATTATTGCCGCTCGAAGCACGCGGGCAAGGTTTTCGCCGACCTCCCCGATGACGACAAGGACGCGACCCTCAAGGGCCTCGAGAGCGGCACCGCGAAGCTCGACGGCGCCGACGGCCAGGCTTTTTTCGAGCAGGCCGTGAAGGATGTGCAGATGGGCTTTTTCGCCGATCCGCTCTACGGCGGCAATCGCGACATGGCGGCGTGGAAAATGATCGGCTATCCGGGCGCGCGCTACAACTATCTCGACTGGGTCGACCGCCACAACGAACGCTTTCCGCTTCCCCCTGTCGGCATGACGGGCCGCGCGGAATGGACTCCGAAAACCCGTTGAGGTGCAGACATGGCGCGCAAGCTTCCGAAAAAGGATGTCGTCATCGTCGGCCTGGGCTGGACCGGCTCGATCATGGCGCACGAGCTCACCGACGAAGGGCTCGACGTCATCGCGATCGAGCGTGGTCCGTGGCGGGATTCGCCGACCGACTTTCCGCCGAGCTACATGCAGGACGAGTTGCGCTACCGCGTGCGTCACGAGCTGTTTCTTCGGCCGGACCAGACCACTTTCACGTTCCGCAACAAGATGGACCAGACCGCGCTTCCGATCCGCACATGGGGCGCCTTCATGCCGCCGAACGGCGTGGGCGGCGGCGGTGTGCACTGGAACGCCGAAACCTTTCGCTTTCTGCCGTCCGATTTCGTGCTCAGGACGCATCTCACGGAGCGCTACGGCGCCGCGTTCCTGCCCGACGACATGACGATCCAGGACTGGGGCCTCACCTACGACGATCTCGAGCCGCATTACGATCAGTTCGAGTATCTTTGCGGCACGTCGGGGACCGCCGGCAATCTGAAGGGCCAGATCCAGGAGGGCGGCAATCCGTTCGAAGGGCCGCGCTCGCGGCCCTATCCCACCCCCGCCCAGAAACAGCCTTTCAGCAACACGCTGTTCGCCAAGGCGGCGCGTGAGCTCGGCTACAAGCCGTTTCCCCAGCCGTCCGGTAACCTATCGCAAGCCTACACCAACCCGCTCGGCATGCGCCTCGGGCCATGCACCTATTGCGGCTTCTGCGAATGGTTCGGCTGCGGCAATTATTCCAAGGCGAGCCCGCAGACCACCCTGTTGCCGGTCCTGGTGCGCAAATCGAATTTTTCGGCGCGCGACAATTCCGAGGTGACGCGGATCAACACCGACGGCTCTGGCAAGCGCGCGACCGGCGTCACCTTTGTCGACAGCAGCGGCGAGGAATGGGAGCAGCCGGCCGATCTCGTGATCCTCTCGGCTTTTTCGCTGTTCAACGTCCAGCTCCTCCTGCTCTCGAAGATCGGCGAGCCCTATGATCCGGTCGCCAACAAGGGCGTGATCGGCCGCAACCTCACGCACCAGACCATTTCGAGCGTGAACGGCTTTTTCGACAACAAGAAATTCAACTTCAATCCGTTTATCGCGTCGGGCGCGATCGGCATGTGCATCGACGAGTTCAACGGCGACAATTTCGACCACGGCCCGCACGGCTTCGTCGGCGGCGGCTATGTGGGACAGGTCCAGACCGGCGCGCGGCCGATCGAGAGCACCTTGACCCCGCCCGGGACCCCGAAATGGGGCGCCGCATGGAAGAATGCCGTGAGGGACAACTACCTCAGCACGGTGAAGCCCGGCACCGGTGTGCATGGCAGCTTCTATGCGTACCGGGACGTCTATTGCGACCTCGATCCGACCTATCGCGACCGCTTCGGCCGGCCCTTGATGCGCATGACCATCGATTTTCACGACAACGAGGTCAAGCAGAACGCTTTCCTGACCGACAAATTCGCCGAGATCATCCAGGCGATGGGCGCCAACAAGGTGGCGAAGCAATATCGCGTCGCGCCCTACGACGTCACGCAATATCAGACAACGCATGTCAACGGCGGCGCCATCGTGGGCGCCGACCCGAAGACCAGCGCGCTCAATCGCTATCTGCAAAGCTGGGACGTTCCCAACCTGTTCGTGCTGGGCGCCAGCGCGTTTCCGCAGAACGCCGGCTACAACCCCACCGGCACGGTCGCGGCCCTGGCCTTCTTCGCGGCGGCGGCGATCCGCAATCAGTATCTCAAGAATCCGGGGCGGCTCGTCGATGCGTAACGCCCGCCGTCAGACATCCGCAGGTCGTGCGGCCGGCGCAGTGGCATCGCTGCTCGTCGCCGTTACGTCGGCCACCGCGGCGCAATCCGATCCGCAGGATTTCACCCAGGTCGAGCGCGGCCGCTATCTGGCGATCGCCTCCGACTGCGCCTCCTGCCACACGGTTCCCGGCAGCGGCCGTCCCTTCGTGGGCGGACGACCCATCGAGACGCCGTTCGGCAATATCGTCGCGCCCAATATCACCCCGGACCCTGAGACCGGCATCGGCGCCTGGAGCGACGACGCTTTCGATGCCGCGGTCCGCCGCGGGCTGCGTCCGAACGGCGCGCGGCTTTATCCCGCCATGCCTTTCACTGCCTACACCAAGATGTCGCGCGACGACGTGCTCGCGATCCGCGCCTATCTCAATACGCTGGAGCCGGTCCGGAATGCCGTCGTCGCGAACACCCTGCCGTTTCCGTTCAATATCCGGGCGGCCATGCGCGTGTGGGACGCTCTCTATTTCAAGGAAGGCGAATACAAGCCCGACCCGCAAAAATCGCCCGCATGGAATCGGGGCGCCTTTCTGGTCGATGGACCCGGGCATTGCGGCGCCTGCCATACCCCGAAATCACTTCTGGGCGGCGACAAGACCAGCGAATACCTTCAGGGCTCCACCCTGCAGGGATGGTTCGCGCCCGACATCACCAACGACAGCCGGCGCGGGCTCGGCGACTGGAGCGCCGACGACATCGCCGCCTATCTGCGCACCGGCCACACCGGCATCACGGCCGCCACCGGACCGATGGCGGAAGAAATATCGCTGGCAAGCTCACACATGACGGATGGGGACCTCCAGGCGATCGCAACCTATCTGAAATCGCTGCCGGGGCGGCAGGACAGCCCGCAGCCGTTGCGTGCCGACAACCCGGACATGGTGGCGGGGCAAGCGATCTATCGTGACCAGTGTTCGGCCTGCCACGGGTTGGAGGGCAAGGGCGTCCCTCGCCTCTTCCCGTCGATTGCCCAATCCTCCTCGGTGCGCTCGACTGATCCGGCCACGTTGATCCGGATCGTGCTCCGCGGGGCGCGGAGCGTCGCAACGGATGCCGAACCCACATCGCCCGGAATGCCATCCTATGGCTGGCAGCTCGACGACGCCCAGGTTGCGGCAGTGCTGACCTTTATTCGTAATGCCTGGGGAGCGGCCGCGCCGGCGGTGTCGGCACAGGACGTGGGGCGGGCGCGATCGGATCTGGCGTTGCGCCCGGACTAGATATCTCGCGCCGCCCTCGGGGCCGCCTCCCCCGTGCGTCCTCCGATCTCCTTCCGACGCCGTGGCGGCCCCGGCGATTTCAGCTATCATCCGGGCTGTTGCACGGTTGTCGCCAAGCGGTCTTATGAGAGCGACACCGGCCCCAGGGGAGCAACCAAATGCTGTCATCGACCAGGATCATCGCGAGCCTCGCGGCCGCCGCGCTCGCAACAGCGTTCGCCGGCGCCGTGCTGGCGCAGGAGTGCCCGCGCGGCGACCTCGACAAGGCCTATTGCGACCGCGACGGCGATCTCGTCGCCGACGCGCCGAGCGACCCGAAGCAATTCGTCAATCCGTCAACCATCATCTTTGCCTATACGCCGGTCGAAGACCCGGCGGTCTATGCGAGGACCTGGGACGGCTTCCTCAAGCACATGGAAAAGATCACCGGCAAGAAGGTGGTGTTCTTCCCCGTCCAGTCGAACGCCGCCCAGATCGAGGTCATGCGCTCCGGCCGCCTGCACGTGGCGGGCTTCAATACCGGCTCGAACCCGATCGCGGTCAACTGCGCGGGCTTCGTACCGTTCGCCATCATGGGCTCGCAGAACGGCGAGTTCGGCTACGAGATGGAGATCATCGTGCCGGCCGACAGCGCCATCAAGACGCCGGCCGACCTCAAGGGCAAGAAGCTCGCCTTCACGGCGCCGACGTCGAACTCCGGCTTCAAGGCGCCGTCCGCCATCCTCAAGGCCGACTTCAATCTCGAAGCGGACCGCGACTTCACGCCGGTCTTCTCCGGCAAGCACGACAATTCGGTGCTCGGCGTCGCCAACAAGGATTATGACGCAGCGTCGATCGCCAACGAAGTGATGAAGCGCATGATCGAGCGCAAGGTCGTGGACCCGGCAAAAATCCGCTCGATCTACAAGTCGGAGACCTTCCCCACCACGGGCTACGGCTACGCCCACAACCTCGATCCCAAGCTGGTCGACAAGGTCAAGGAGGCGTTCTTCACCTTCCCCTGGGCGGGGTCCGCCCTGAAGGCCGAGTTCAAGGACGAGGACCGCTTTGTTCCGATCACCTACAAGAAGGACTGGAGCGTGATCCGCAAGATCGACGCCGCCACCGGGGTGAAATACAGTTGCAAGTGACGGCATTCAAATGCCGTCATTGCGAGGAGGCCGCAGGCCGACGAAGCAATCTCGTGCGGCTTGAGATTGCTTCGCTTCGCTCGCAATGACGGTGCACGTATTGGGGCGGGGCGAGGCACATGCTGCGGATCAAGGGTCTGGCGAAGCGCTACCAGACCGGCGACCTGGCGCTCAAGGGAATCGAATTCGACCTGCCCGACGGCCAGGTGATGGCCTTGATCGGCCCGTCGGGCGCCGGAAAATCGACCGTCATCCGTTGCATCAACCGGCTGGTCGAGCCGACCGAGGGAACTGTCACGCTCAACGACACGGTGATCACCGGGCTCGGCCGCGGCGAGCTGCGGCGCGCGCGCCGGCGTATGGGCATGATCTTCCAGGAATACGCCCTGGTCGAACGGCTCAGCGTGATGGAGAACGTGCTTACCGGCCGGCTCGGCTATGTGGGCTTCTGGCGGAGCTGGTTCCGCCATTTCCCGCAGGCCGACATCGACGAGGCCTTCCGCCTGCTGGCGCGCGTCGGCCTCGACGACATGGCGGACAAGCGCGCCGATGAGCTGTCGGGCGGCCAGCGCCAGCGCGTCGGCGTCTGCCGGGCACTGATCCAGAACCCGGAGCTGCTGCTGGTGGACGAGCCGACCGCGTCGCTCGATCCGAAAACCTCGCGGCAGATCATGCGCCTGATCAAGGAACTCTGCGCCGAGCGCGGGCTGGCGGCCATCATCAACATCCATGACGTGATGCTGGCGCAGATGTTCGCCGAACGCATCGTCGGGCTGCGGCTGGGCGAGATCGTCTATGACGGGCCGCCGGCCGGCCTCACGGCCGAGACGCTGACGCGGATCTATGGCGAGGAGGACTGGTCGGCCACGATCCGCAAGGCGGAAGAGGTCGATGCGACGGACGAAACCTCCAACGTGATCGCGCTCGACGTCCTGCCGCGCCGCGACCGCATGGCCGGGCTCACGTGATGACGGCCGCCACCGTTGCGGTCTCCCGCCGCTGGCGCAAACCGCCCTTCATCCGGCGCGCATGGCTGCGCTGGCTGCTCGGGCTCGCGGCCGCCGCCTATCTGGCGCTCGCCTTCGGCACCACCGACGTGAACTGGAGTCGCGTCTGGGACGGCCTGCCGCGCGGGGCGCAGTTCTTCGCCGCGTTCTTTCCGCCCGACTTCAAGACCCGCTGGGGCGAGATCGTCGAGGGCATCTCCGAGAGCCTGTGGATGACGGTGGTTTCCACCGCGGTCGGCATCGCGATCTCGATTCCGGTCGGGATCGGCGCGGCGAAGAACATGGTGCCGGCCCCCGTCTACTATGTTTGCCGCGCGATCCTGGCGGTCTCGCGCAGCTTCCAGGAGGTGATCCTCGCGATCTTTTTCGTCAAGCTGTTCGGCTTCGGCCCATTCGCGGGCTGCGTCACGCTCGTCGTGGCCACCGTCGGCTTCTACGGCAAGCTGCTGGCGGAGGACATCGAGGACACGGCGCCCGCCCAGGCCGAGGCGGTACGCGCCACCGGCGCGAGCTGGCTGCAATGGATCAACTACGGCATCCAGCCGCAGGTGATGCCGCGCATCATCGGGCTCGGCCTTTATCGCTTCGATATCAATTTCCGCGAATCCGCCGTGGTCGGCATCGTCGGCGGCGGCGGCATCGGGGCGACGCTCAATACCGCATTCGACCGTTACGAGTTCGACTCGGCGGCCGCGATCCTGCTGGTCATCATCGGCATCGTGATGCTGGTGGAATATTCCTCCGGCGCCATCCGCCGCCGGGTGCAGTGATGACCATCGCGGCAGACCGTGGCATGAAGGTCTGGCGGCGGCGCGAGCCGCTGATGCGGTTCGCGATCTGGGCCGGCTGGCTGCTGGGCGCCGCGGTTTTCGTCTATTGCTGGGGCGAGATTTCCGAGCGGACGATCTGGGCCTTCGTCACCGACGCGCCCACGCAGGCGGCCGACCTCGGCGCCCGCATGGTGCCGCCGGACTGGGCTTTCATCAAAACGCTCGGACGCCCCTTGTGGGATACGTTCAACATGGCGACGCTCGGCACCGTGATGGCGGTCCTCATCGCGGTGCCGGTCGCCTATTGCGCGGCGCGCAACACCACGCCCAGCGTGACGCTGGTCCGGCCGGTGGCGCTGTTCATCATCGTGTCGTCGCGCTCGATCAACTCGCTGATCTGGGCGCTCATGCTGGTGACCATCGTCGGCCCCGGCGTATTTGCCGGAATCCTGGCCATCGGGCTGCGGTCGATCGGATTTTGCGCCAAGCTCCTGTATGAAGCGATCGAGGAAATCGACGAGAGTCAGGTCGAGGCCGTGCGGGCGACCGGCGCGAGCCGCGCCCAGGTGACGGCCTACGGCATCGTCCCGCAGGTGATGCCGGCCTTCGCCGGCATCTCGGTGTTCCGTTGGGACATCAACATTCGCGAGTCGACCGTGCTCGGGCTGGTCGGCGCCGGCGGCATCGGGCTGCCACTTAATAGTGCGATCACCACATTGGCCTGGACGCGGGTGTCGCTCATCCTGCTGGTGATCGTGGCGGCCGTGGTGGCGGGCGAATGGGTTTCCGCCAAGGTGCGGCACGCCATCATCTGATGGCAGCTCGCGTGAGCATGATCTCGTCAGCTCGAACTACACGTCCGTCATGCCCGCGCTTGTCGCGGGCATCCACGTCTTAGTGTATCAGCCAGAACAAAGTCGTGGATGGCCGGGACAAGCCCGGCCATGACGAATCCGTGATTCAATCAGATCGCAAAATGCTCTAATTCGCCGGCGGCCAGTTCGCCGCCGGGAACGGCACATGCATGGTCATCACGACGATCGGCGCGCCGCCGGTCGGAATGACCTGATGCGGCGTGTTGGCCGGCACGATCAGCATGTCGCCCTTGACGACCGCCTGGGTGTGTCCATCCGCGATCGACGGGCCGCTGAGATTGTTGGCATTGATGCGCTTCTCGTCGACCACCTTGCCGCCCGTCACGATGTTGCCCGTACCCTGCAGCACGACGAACAGCTCCGCGTCCTTTTCGTGCACGGCCGCCGGCCCCGTTCCGGGACGATATTCGAGCTGGGCCCGGTAAGGGGCGAGCAGCAGGATCGGCTCGGCCACCATTGGCGCGTCGCCCTTCCGGTCGGCCTTGGCCTTCTCGATCAGCCCCATGATATTTTTGTCGCTCATGAACTGCGTCACGGCCGGCGCGGTCTGCGCCACCGCCCCGGCGGTCGCGGTGGCGAGAAATGCGAAAGCGAGAAAATACGCACGCATGGTGTCTCCTCCGGTTGGCTTCTTGTCGATCTCAGGCTGTTGATTGTGGTTAAACCCGTGCCGCGGCCGTTGCAAGCGCGACGGCTCCCGCCGCTCACTGCGCCGCGCCGCGCGCCCGCGCGATCGCCTCCCACACCCGCGACGGCGTCGCCGGCATGTCGATATGCGCGACCCCGAGCGGCCGCAGCGCATCGAGGATCGCGTTGATGACGGTCGGTGGTGCCCCGATGGTGCCCGACTCGCCGATGCCCTTCACGCCCAGCGGATTGGTGCGGCACGGCACCTCCTCGAGCGTGGTCGCGATATCGGGCATCAGGTCGGCGCGCGGCATGCCGTAATCCATGAAGCTTCCCGACAGGAGCTGCCCGGAGCCGCGGTCGTAGACCTGCTGCTCGAGCAGCGCCTGCCCGACCCCCTGCACCACCCCGCCGTGGATCTGCCCTTGCACGATCAGCGGGTTGAGCACGCGGCCGAGATCGTCCACCACCACATAGCGTTCGATCCGCACCTCGCCGGTTTGCGGATCCACCTCCAGCTCGCAGGCATGCGAGCCATTGGGATGGCTCGGCGGATTGGCGCTGTAGCTTCCGCTCGCCTCGAGGCCGACGCCGAATTTCTCGGTCAGCGGTCCCATCGGCGCATAGAAGGCCTTGGCGACATCGGTGATCGCGATCGACTTGTCGGTGCCGGCGACGCGGTAGCGGCCGTCCTTGAACTCGAGGTCGGCGACGTCCGCCTCCATGAGGGCGGAGGCCATCGGCTTGCCTTTCTCGACGATGGCCTCGGCGGCCGCCTTGAGGGCGTTGCCGCCCACCGTCGCGCTGCGCGCCCCATAGGTGCCGCGGCCGATCGCGACCTGGGCGGTGTCGCCCTGCACGTAACGGATGGAATCGAACGGCACGCCCACGATGTCGTGGACGATCTGGGCGAACACGGTGGCATGCCCCTGCCCGTGCGAATGGGTGCCGGCGAAAACGGTCAGCGAGCCGCCCGGATCGAAGCGCAGGTCCATCCGCTCGTTGAAGATGCCGCCGAACTCGATGTAATAGCTCACCGCGCGCCCGCGCAGCTTGCCGTTGCGTTCCGACGCCTTGCGCCGCGCCGCAAAGCCTTTCTGGTCGGACGCTTCCACGCATTTGTCGAGCAGCCGGGAGAATTCGCCGCTGTCATAGGTCCAGAAGGTCGGCGTCGCATAGGGCAGCTTGGCGGGCGGGATCAGGTTGCGCCGCCGGATCTCGGCCGGGTCCATGCCGATCTGCCGGGCGGCGTGCTCGATCAGCCGCTCAATGAAATAGGCCGCTTCCGGACGGCCGGCGCCGCGATAGGGTCCGTTCTGCGAGGTGTTGGTGAAAAGGCCCTGGGTCGCGACGTGGATATTCTGCACGTCATAGGCCCCCGGCATGAAGCGCAGCGAGAAGGCGCCGACCACCATGCAGGCGCCGACAAAATAGGCCCCGACATTGAACAGCCCGCGCGCCCGTATGGCGAGAATCTTGCCGTCCGCGTCGAGCGCGAGCTCGCCCTCATGGACGTGGTCGCGGCCTGCGTGGTCGGTCAGCATGCTTTCGGAACGCGTCGCGACCCATTTGACCGGCCGCCGCAGGCGGCGCGCCGCCCACAGCACGAGCGCCTCGTCGGGAAACGAGCCGCCCTTCAGGCCAAAGCCGCCGCCCACGTCGGGCGAGACCACACGGATGCGGTTCTCGGGCACATGGAAGATGTGCGACATCTCCATGCGCACGCCGTGCGGATTCTGCGACGCGACGTGCAGCGTGAGCGTGCCCTCGGCCGCGTCGTGGTCGCCGATGGCGACCCGCGGCTCCATCGACACCGGAGAGAGCCGGTTGTTCTCGATGCGGAGCTTGACGACGTGCCTGGCGGCCGCGAATGCCGCGTCGGTCGCGTCCTTGTTCCCGAACATCAGCCGGAACGCGACGTTGCCGTCGGGACATTCGTCCCACACCTTGGCGGCGCCCGGCTTCGCCGCGTCCTCGAGGTCGACGATCGTCGGCAGCGGCTCATACTCGACCTCGACGAGCTCGGCCGCGTCGCGCGCCTGGGTCAGCGTCTCGGCGACCACGAAGGCTACGCGATCGCCGGCAAAGCGCACGCGCTCGGCGACCAGCACCGGCTGGAACGTGCGGTGGCCCTTGGGGGCGCCGACGTCCTCCGGCATGAGATGCGCCGTGAAGCTGCCGAGCTTGTCGGCCGCCGCGTCGGCCCCGGTGAGCACGCCGAGCACGCCGGGCGCGGCCTTCGCCTTGGCAATATCGATGCGCTTGATGCGCGCATGCGCATGCGTCGACAGGACCGCGACCCCATAGGCCTGTCCGGGCAGGTTGATGTCGTCGATGTAGCGCCCCGCGCCGGTGAGGAAGCGTTGATCCTCGACCCTGCGCACCGCCTGCCCGATGCCGAACTTCGTCATGGTGGGCTCCCGCTCTGCTTGGCGAATGTTAATCGGCGCTGCGCGCTGAATGAAGCCGCAAAGCGCCCGCCGCTATGCCGGTTCGAACACGAGGGTGGCGCCCATCGCGGCCTGCGGGCTGACGACCAGGCGGCCCATGTGGGTTGCGGCCGGCACATCGGCATTCTTCACCAGAGCTTTCGCCACCGCCATGTCGCGCACCGACACGATCAAGGCCGCGAGCCGCGCGCCCTCCTCGATATCGGGTGCCCCCACGCCGAAGTGACGCCCATAGGCCGACGGATCCATCATCTGGATGGTGCCGCGCGGCGTCGCGACGGTGATGCCGGTCGACGTCGCCAAGAGCTCGCGCTCGCCCGCGAAGGCCGAGAGAAAGATGTGGTGGTCGCTCGGGTTGTCGGCCACCAGCACGACGCCGGCGACACCGCTCGCCGTGTTGGGATGCGCCTGAAAGGCCGGGTTCCAGAAATTTTCCGGGAAGTGATGCTGGCAGACCGCGAATCCCGCGCCCGGCGCCGCGTCATCGCGCGCAAAGGCGAGCGAGAAGGCGAGCGTGACCGGCGTCCCATCAGGCCGCTGCCCCTGGCGCTCGAAGCGCAGCGCCTGCGAGGCCGCGATGCCGGCGTCGCGAAACAGATCGGCGTCGTGCGCCGCGTCGCGGCTTTCGAGCATGAGCAGCGAGAAGCCTTCGTGCCGCGCCAGGAAATCGCGGTTGCGGCTCCCGAACAGGCGCGCGAAGCCGTCGGGTCCGAGCTTCTCGGGCTCGGCCACCGTCACGAGCTCGATGAAGAATCCCGGCAGCTGGATGATGCGGTTATGGGTGCCCCATGGATGACGGTTGCGCGCCCCGACAGTAAATCCGAGGCGCCCGTAGCACGCTGCCGCCGCGTCGAGGTCGCGCACCGCATGAGCGATATGGTCGAGGCCGCGCGCCATGGCGCCAAGTCCTTGTGTTGACGTTGTGGTCGGTTTCGGAGATCCGACTCTACTGTACCCGAAAACTCCACAACGGCGTGCCGCCGATTCCCCTTGCGGGTGGACTGGGAGTTGCGGCACATTCTCGCACAACAGTTGCCGCGCAGACCGCTTGGACGGCCGCGGACCGCACCCCAAGGGAGGTTTTCATGGCTAGAAAAAGCTTGTACGCGAGCGTCGCCGCCATCGCACTCACGGCGGCTTTGGCTGGAATACCTGCGCCGGCGAG
The DNA here is from genome assembly GCA_036270895.1 of Xanthobacteraceae bacterium. Classification (GTDB taxonomy): domain Bacteria; phylum Pseudomonadota; class Alphaproteobacteria; order Rhizobiales; family Xanthobacteraceae; genus JAVDCA01. The sequence continues at coordinate 1,258 of DATBBS010000224.1, read as the reverse complement.
TGCGCAGCAGCCGACTTCCGCCATCCAGGTCGGCGCCGCCGACATCGGCGGCACCGTGACCGGGCCGAACGGGCCGGAAGCCGGCGTCTGGGTGATCGCGGAAACCACCGACCTGCCCACCGTGTTCACCAAGATCGTGGTGACAGACGATGCCGGGCGCTACTTGATCCCCGATCTCCCCAAGGCGAAATACAGCGTCTGGGTGCGCGGCTACGGCCTCGTCGACTCGCAGAAGGTCAGCTCCGAGGCCGGCAAGACCCTCAACCTGACGGCCGTGAAGGCGCCGAGCGAAGCGGCGGCCGCCGAATATTATCCGGGCATGTACTGGTATTCGATGCTCAGGATCCCGCCGGCGAGCGACTTCCCCGGCACCGGCGCCAAGGGCAACGGCATTCCGGAATTCATCAAGTCGCAGCATGCCTGGATCGATACCGTGAAGAACGCGTGCCAGTCCTGCCATGCGATCGGCACCAAGGGCGTGCGCAGCCCGTCGCCCAAGCTCGGCGAGTTCAAGGACTCGAAGGAGATGTGGACGCGCCGCCTGCAGTCCGGCCAGGCGATGGAGAACATGTCGATCGTGATCGCGCGGCTCGGCCCCGACAAGGGCGTGTCGCTCTATGCCGACTGGACCGACCGCGTCGCCAAGGGCGAGCTGCCCTTCGCCAAGCCGGAGCGCCCGCAGGGCATCGAGCGCAACGTCGTCATCACCGAATGGGGCTGGGCGACGCCCACGCACTACCTGCACGACGAGATCTCGACCGACAAGCGCAAGCCGACGCTCAACGCCAACGGGCTGATCTACGGCTCGCCGGAGGAAAGCACCGACGAGGTGCCGGTGCTCGACCCAGTCAAGAACACCGCCACCGTCATCAAGCATCCCTATCTCGACCCGAAGCTGGCCTCGACCAAGACCAACATCATGGGGCCGTCGGTCTATTGGGGCGAGGACCCGATCTGGGACGGCCACACCAGCATCCACAACCCGCTCATGGACGAGCAGGGACGGCTCTGGTTCACCGCCCGGGTGCGCGGCGCCGACAATCCGGACTTCTGCAAGAAGGGCTCGGATCATCCCTCCGCCAAGGTGGCGCCGCAAAATCAATCGGCGCGCCAGCTCTCGATGTATGACCCGAAGACCCAGAAGTGGTCGCTCATCAACACCTGCTTCTCGACCCACCACCTCTATTTCGGCCACGACGCCAACAACACGCTGTGGACCAGCGCGGGCGGCCCGCAGAGCGGCGTCGTCGGCTGGCTC